>JAQBNL010000087.1 GCA_028288585.1 Chitinophagaceae bacterium
TCAGCGGCATGCCCATTTGCTGTTCCACCTTTTATAAATTGCTCCTTCATTTCTGCAAGCACAGAGCGTTGCTTATTACCCATTGCCTTACGCAAAACATCAGCATCACCTTTGCTGAAGTTGGCAAGTTTTTGTGAGAGCAACATTACCTGCTCCTGGTAAACTGTAATACCATAAGTATCTTTTAATATTTCCTCCATTTCCGGCACATCATAATTGATGGGTTCACGACCATGCTTACGTTCAATATAACTTGGTATGTATGCCATTGGCCCGGGACGGAACAAAGCATTCATGGCAATAAGATCATTAAAAGTATCGGGCTTAAGGTCTCGTAAATGTTTTTGCATGCCCACGCTTTCAAACTGGAACGTTCCGTTTGTATCTGCACGCTGGTAAAGTTTGTACGTTATTTCATCATCAAGCGTAAGTTCATCCAGATCGATAACTACGCCATGATTTTGTTTGATAAGTTGCAAAGCAGTTTTTAAAATGCTCAACGTTTTTAAACCAAGAAAATCCATTTTTAGAACGCCGGCCGCTTCAATATTATTTCCATCAATTTGTGTTAGCCATAATTCAGAATCTTTTGAAGAGGCAACAGGGATAAGATCAGTAAGATCTTTTGGCGCAATGATGATCGCAGAGGCATGAATGCCTGTGTTACGGACAGAACCTTCTAAAATTTCAGCTTCATGCAAAACTTTTGCCTGCATGTCATCACCTTTATATATCTCTCTTAGCTTTTTTATATTGTCAATATCCTCTGAGCCAAGGCCGTCTTCCTGTAAAGATTTTTCTCCTGTAAGCGGTGCCTGTAACACTCTTCGTAAAGATGTGCCTGGGCGGTCAGGGACCAATTTTGCCAATGCATTACTCTCTGATAAGGGCAGATCCATTACACGGGCAACATCTTTAATACTCATCTTAGCAGCCATTGTGCCGTAAGTAATAATTTGTGCTACCTGGTTCTTACCATATTTTTCTACTACATAGTTCAATACTTTTTGTCTTCCTTCATCATCAAAATCCGTATCTATATCCGGCATTGATTTACGGTCAGGATTTAAAAATCTTTCAAAAAGTAGATTATATTTTATGGGATCAATGTTAGTTATGCCGATGCAATACGCTACAACAGAACCTGCAGCAGAGCCCCGTCCCGGTCCTACAAACACACCCATTTTTTTACCGGCGATAATAAAATCACTTACAATTAAAAAGTAACCTGCAAAGCCCATTGTTTTGATGGTAAACAATTCAAAGTTGAGACGCTCTTCAATTTCGGGAGTGATATCTCTATAGCGTTCTTTAGCGCCTGTCCATGTAAGATGTTCTAAATATTCATCCTGCGAAGTAAATTCTTTGGGTACTGTAAAATGCGGCAATAAAATATCTCTCTTTAGATCAAGCACATCAATTTTATCAACTACTTCATTGGTGTTATCTATTGCTTCTTCCAGATCATCGAACACAGTTTGCATTTCAGAAGTATTCTTAAAATAGAATTGGTTATTGGGAAATGCAAATCGTTTGTTCTTTATTGATACATCATCATCGGTAAATTCTCTTAAGGCAGGTGTTGCCTGTTTTTCACCTGTGTTGATGCAAAGTAAAATATCGTGGGCATTAAAATCTTTTTCATCCACATAATGTGAATCATTACTGGCAATAACTTTTACACCATACTTCTTTGCAAACTTTAAGAGAACCAAATTCACTTTATCCTGCTCAGGAATGCCATGCCTTTGCAGCTCTACGTAATAATCTTTTTGAAAAATATTCAGCCACCATTTAAATTCATTTTCTGCTTCTTCTTCCCCTTTTTTTAAGATCATCTGCGGAACCAATGCTCCCAAACAACAGGTAGTTGCAATTAATCCTTCATGATGTTTATGAATTAATTCTTTATCAATGCGGGGATATTTTGAATACATACCTTCTATATACCCGGTTGAAGTAAGCTTAACTAAATTTTTATAACCCGTTTCATTTTTTGCCAGTAATATCTGGTGATGGCGTGGGTCTTTATCTTCTTTACTGAATTGTTTTTTGTGCCTGTTCTCTGTAATATAAAATTCGCAGCCAACAATTGGCTTAACCTTTAAAGTGCCATCTTCATTTTTATGGTTGTATGCCTGTTTTACAAATTCAAAAACACCAAACATGTTCCCATGATCGGATATAGCTACGGCAGGCATTTTATCTGCAATCGCCTTGGCATATAAATTTTTTATTGATGCAGCGCCATCTAACAGGGAAAACTGGGTATGTACGTGGAGGTGAGAGAACTTCATAATAATTGTTGCAAATATCGTTAAATGGAAGAGGAGAATTTCGACAGTTTTTCCACATGAATCTCAAAACTTTTTTTGTTGGCAAAATGCCTGCAAAAGACGTAATACCCGTGTAAGGTTGGCAAAACCGTGATACTGGGCTACATTTGCAACGCTTAAGAAAATTAACTTTTAACCCTGCGTATATGCTGCCCCGCATATATGTTACAAAACCCCATCAATCAGCATGAAAAATGTGATAGCACTTGTTGCCTTGCTATTAGCTTGTGGTACAGGTACACTAAAAGCCCAAAATTCTACAAACAATCTTAAAACAATAGTCAATAACAAACAGCTGCTGGCTTTAAATTTTATTGAAAACATTTCTTTTACCCCTGAGGTAAGTACGGTTCCTTTAATAAATACTAATTCTCCATTAAATACTTCTACTATCCAGCCACTAACTGAAGTGGTTTCAGACCTTGGGATAACAAATAATATTGAGAAAATTTCCGCAACACAATTTAAATATGCCATGATGATGGATGTGGACGTGGAAGCTTTAACAAACCCTGCATTATATAATTTTATCGATGATTGGTATGGCACTCATTACAGGATGGGAGGAACTACTAAAAAAGGAATTGATTGCAGCGCTTTCAGCGGAACATTATTATCAACTATTTACTCTCTTGATGTACCCCGTACTGCAAGAGAGCAATATAAAATTTGTGAACATTTAAATAAGGAAGAATTAATGCCCGGTGATCTTGTATTTTTTAATACACGTGGCCGTGGCGTATCACATGTTGGCGTTTATCTTGCCAACAATCATTTTGTACACTCCTCATCAAGCGATGGTGTAAAAATAAGCAGCCTTGATGATGCTTATTATTCAAGAAAATTTGTTGGAGGCGG
>JAQBNL010000072.1 GCA_028288585.1 Chitinophagaceae bacterium
ATTTACACATAATCGGGGCTGATGTATTCTTTTGGCCAAAAAAATACCCTTAATTGCCCAAAATAAGGTAGAATAGCGAAAAAGGTTAAAACCATTAGTTATGAAAACATTGGCTTCAAATTTGACATAATTCGTTGCTTTGCATTATCTTTACCCATAGTCAAGTAAAATAATAAGAATCAAAGTATCAAGATGCCCTCCAAGGCATAAAAATCTAAAATAATACAAATAATGAGAACAGGTAGACCAAGAGAAAGAGCTATAACATTAATGGATGGCTTTTATATTGAGATTAGTAACAAAGGCGAAAGCAAAGGCTTAAAAATAAGAAGTGAAACCAGGGCTGCAATGGAGCTTTCCGCAAAACAGTACCAAAAATATAAGGACGTAACTATCCTTGGGGAATACAAAGGCGGTGTAAGGGTTTCTGAAAAGGTGGCTTAAACTACCTACCCTGAAATTCCGGAATTTCTTCTGAAATAAAATTTCACATTGTTTATTGACGGCTTTTTAAAGGAAGTGAAAAGCAAAAGGTAGAGCCTTTGCCTTCTTTACTTTTAAAATCAATTGAGCCTGAATGGCGCTTGACTATTTCATTGGTTATATATAATCCCAATCCCAATCCGGGATATGTATTTACATTATCATTTGTAACCCGGAAAAAGCGTGTAAATAATTTTGGCTGCTCCTGTTCAGGTATTCCTATTCCAAAATCCTGCACGCAGCATTTTATTTTATCATTATCGTGAGATGTTGTGATAACAATACAGTCAGCATCGGGAGAATATTTTATTGCATTGGAAATAAGATTTGTAATTACCTGCCCTATTCTGTTCTTATCGCCAACAACAGTTTTGGTATCTGTAAGATTAAGTTCGATAGTATGCGTTTGAGAGGTTCGCTGCATTTCATCTGATATTTCCTTCAGCAGTTCATTAAAATCAAACCTGTCTTTATCATATTGCATTTCCATCTGCCCTGCATTTGCTTTTGATGCATCAAGCAGATCAGTGATAAGCCGGGTTAATTTATTTATTTGCTTATCCATTTTTATAAGCATATCCGAAGCCACCGTATGTCCTTCCTGCTCAAACGTCATCTGTAAAATTTGGGTAAATGCTTTAAGGCTTGTTACCGGCGTTTTTAATTCATGGCTTGCCATGCTGATGAATTCATCCTTTCTCTGCATCAATAATTTTGTTGCTTCCTGTGCTGCCTCCTGTTCTGTTATATCCGTCAGGCTTCCTATGTAGCCTTTTTCTTTTTGCTGTAACGGGTTGCTTTGTGCCAGTACCCACCTGTATTCTCCATCTTTTGTTTTTAATCTGAATTTGGAATGATACGGTTTAGATTGATTAAAGCAACTCATAAATTTTTCATATTCAGCTTCTGCATCATCAGGATGAAATGCCTTTCCCCATCCAAGATTTAAACTCTCTTCAAATGATAACCCTGTAAAATCGCTCCAGGGTTTATTTACATAAGTGCACAATCCTTTGTCATCTACTTTCCATACCATAAAAGGTGACTGATCCGCCAGGTCACGAAAGTAATCTTCACTTATTTTTGATTGTAGCGCTCTTAGCTCCGCATTTTTTCTTTCGGTTATATCAACCGTAATATTTAAGATCTCTTCTACAGAATTATTTTTATCCCTGCCAAACACAACACCATATGTATGCACCCAAATGTATTCGCCGTTTTTATGCTTCATCCGGTATTCAAATTCCACGGCATCATTATCATTGTAATCAGGATATTTTTCATTAGCAACAGCAATCGCTTTCTGATTTTCTTCCAATATTTTAGAAACATCTTCAGGGTGAATCAATGAGACAACAAATTCAAATCCGCCTGTTAAAATATCCCGGGCTGTATAACCAAAAATTGTTGAAGCTGCTTTATTTACATACCTGTATTTACCGGTTACGCCATTAAAAACGGTTATAAGACCGGGGGTAACATCAGAAATTTTCTCTGTAAAATGTCTTATTTCATTCAGTCTTTTATTGGCTTCATTTATTTCAGAAATGTCGTGCATGTTTACTACTGCACCCATTACTTTTCCTTCTGCATTTTTAATCTGACCTCCACTGGCATATACAAATTTTCTTTCACCCTCTCCGGGAATGATAAGCATTTCAATATTCTCAACTTTTTCTCCCTTCCATGCTCTATATAATGGAACATCTTCTGTTTTCATTAAGCCGGAGCCATCGGGATAGTATAAATTATAATGCTGTGCCCATTCATCGGGACGTAAAGGCTTTAATGGTTTATCGTGAATCTGTTCAAGTGCAGAATTAAAAAAAATAAGAATGCCGTTTTCATCGCATGCCACAATTCCGTCTGCAACATTTTGTAAAACAGCCTGGAAAAAATTACTGTCGAAGTTCATTAATACAATTATTCTATACCCTTAAAAATAGGCAATTGTTTCTAACTGTCACTCTGCTCAAAGTATGGCAACAGGCATTCTCTTATTCCAAAGTATTACGGTAATTTTATACTATAATAATATGTACGAAGTCCTTTTTGAAAATGTCTCTAAAAAAATTGGTTTAACCAAAGAGGAAGAACAATTACTTCAAACCTTTTTCATCCCCAAAAAACTTCGCAAAAAACAATACCTCCTGCAGGAAGGCGATGTATCCAAATACCTGGCCTTTGTTGAAAAAGGTATGCTTCGTTCTTATACGGTGGATGAAAAGGGGATAGAACATATTGCTGAATTTGCATTTGAAGGATGGTGGATGGGAGACCAGTTCAGCTTTCTTACAGGTGAGCCATCCAAATATAATATTGATGCGCTGGAAGATTCTGAATTACTGCTGTTGACCAAACAGGCAGAAGATCAGATGCTGGAAAAGATCCCTAAGATGGAACGCTTTTTTCGCCTGTTGCTGCAAAACCATTTAATAGCTATACAAGGCAGACTGGCAAGCTCTTTAAGTAATACAGCAGAAGAAAAATATAACCAGCTTGTGCAGGCCTGCCCAACTATTCCGCAGAGGGTACCGCAACATATGCTAGCATCTTACCTGGGTATTACTCCCGAAACATTAAGCCGCTTGCGAAAAAATATCTCTCTCCGAAAATAATATTCTTGATATAGATCAAGATAAAATCTTATTCCATCTCAATGTAATTTCTTACCAAACCTCAATGGAGCAGGGCATGTTGCCGGTGTAGCTTTGCCTTATAAAAAAAATTATAATGGCAACAAAGAAAACGATAGCAATAATAGGAGCCTCCGGTAATATGGGTTCTGCAATTGCAAAAAGTTTAGCTAATGCACCTTACAGAATATTATTGTTTGGAAAGGAAGAAGCAAAACTAAAATCACTTTTTAAAGAAATAAAGAACACTAATAAAAAGGCTGATGCAGAAATTATTGGATGTGCTGCAGATGCAAGCTGGGAAGCAGATATCATTATCGCTGCTGTTCCATTTGCCGCAGAAAAAGATATTGCAGAAAAAATAAGACAGGTAGCTACAGGTAAAATTGTTATCAGCATATCAAACCCGCTGAACGAAACCTATACAGGACTTGTGACCAGCTCTGATACAAGTTCTGCGGAAGAATTACAAAAGCTGTTACCTCATTCAAAAGTTATAAAAGCTTTCAACACAACTTTTGCCGGCGATTTTTCTCAACCGGTAATTAATGGAAAAACGATAGATGCTTTTATTGCAGGCAATGATGAAGAGGCTTTGGAAACAGTATCAGATGTTGTTAGGTCTGCAGGATTTAATCCAATAAAAGCAGGTGCACTGGCAGTAAGCAGAACATTAGAGAACAT
The DNA here is from genome assembly GCA_028288585.1 of Chitinophagaceae bacterium. GTDB lineage: Bacteria > Bacteroidota > Bacteroidia > Chitinophagales > Chitinophagaceae > Ginsengibacter. Next base: position 3,804 of record JAQBNL010000072.1, read on the forward strand.
GCAGTCTTTGCTTATCCAGTTAAGTATAAAAAATAATTATAACCAGGTAGCAGGTTGGAAAATATTACACAATTAAAAATTAAAAAATTAAAATGGAACTATTAAATGCATTAGAATGGCGTTACGCCTCAAAAAAAATGAATGGCCAACAGGTGCCCGAAGAAAAAGTGGAAAGAATTCTTGAAGCAATTCGTTTGGCTCCTTCTTCAATGGGTTTACAACCCTACACAGTATTGGTAATTACAGATCCTGAAGTAAAGAAACAAATTTTGCCCATCGCCCATAACCAGCAACAAATAGTTGACAGCTCACATCTTTTAGTATTTGCTGCATGGGATAAAATTACCCCGGAGCATGTTGATGACTATGTAAACCTTACAGCGTCTACAAGAAATATTACGGTAGAATCACTTGAGGAATTTAAAAAAATACTGGTGAGTATTTCCCAGCGTCCGCAACAGGAAAATCATGAGTGGGCAGCAAGACAAAGTTATATCGCTTTTGCAACGGCCATTGCTGCAGCCGCAGAAGAAAGAGTTGATGCAACACCAATGGAAGGTTTTAATAATGCAGCATTGGATAAACTATTAGGCCTTGAAGAAAGGGGATTGAAAAGCATTACGCTGCTTCCATTGGGATACAGGGATGCGGAAAATGACTGGCTTGCAAAATTTCCAAAAGTGAGAAGGCAAAAAGAAAATTTATTCATTATTAACTAAACATTCAAAAACAATTAAAATAAATAAAATGAAAAAGATATTAGCAACAAACTCAAACAACTGGACAGCCTTATTTGCAAGGCTTGCCTTAGGCATTACTATTTTTCCTCACGGCGCTCAAAAATTATTAGGCTGGTTTGGAGGATACGGTTATACAGGTACAATGGGATTTTTAACAACACAGGCGCATCTTCCATGGATACTGGCTTTCCTGGTTATTATAATTGAAAGCATCGGAGCATTGGCTTTGATATTCGGTTTTGGTACACGTATAGCCGCTTTTGGAATGCTCGCCAATTTTGTAGGAATACTTTTCACGACACATCTTAACAATGGATTTTTTATGAACTGGTCTGTTCAACCTGGCAAAGGGGAAGGCATTGAATATTTTATTTTGGTTTTTGGTCTTGCAATTGTTTCTCTTATAGCCGGTGGTGGTAAAGCAAGTATTGATGCTGCATTAACAGGAAACACAGCTAAATTAAAAAGCTCAGTGTTTTCTAATGATAAAAAAGTATTAGCATAATTAAATTTTAAGATCATGTCAAATAAAATAATTGAAAAAATATTACCGCCACCTCCACCACATATGGTGGGAGATGGCTTCAGGGTTCACAATTTTTTTCCTTCAGGATATAATATTTCCAACAGCAGGATGAGCCCATTCTTTATGATGGATTATAATTCCAAAGTAGATTTTTCGCCAAGAGAGACTCCAAGAGGAGTTGGTGTACATCCACATCGTGGATTTGAAACAGTTACCATTGCCTATCATGGAAAGATCGCACACAACGATAGTACCGGTAATAGTGGTGTGATCGGAGAAGGTGATGTACAATGGATGACAGCAGCATCCGGAATATTACACAAAGAGTTTCACGAAGAAGAGTTCAGCAAAAAAGGTGGCCCATTCCAGATGATACAATTGTGGGTAAACCTTCCTGCAAAAGATAAAATGAGCAAACCTAAATACCAGCCACTCACCAACGCTCAATTGGGGAAATATAAATTACCAAATGATGGTGGGGTAGTGGAAGTAATTGCCGGTGAGTTCAAAGGAGTGAAAGGTGCAGCATCAACATTTACACGGATAGAAATGTACAATATCAAAATAAAAAAAGGTTCTTCGGTTTCATTTGATCTTCCTGAAAATTTCAATACAGGTATTCTTGTTGTTGAAGGTTCAGTGAAAGTGAATGGTGAAAATGCACCTGCAGATAATTTCATTCTTTTTAAAAATGAAGGAGAAACCATTTCTTTAGAAGCACAGGAAGACAGCGTGTTATTTGTAATAAGCGGTGAACCCATTAATGAACCCATTGCTGCTTACGGACCATTCTTAATGAATACCCATAAAGAACTGGAAGAAGCTTTGGATGATTTCAGCCAAGGAAAATTCGGGCATTTGGAAGATTAAAGGGCAGGGTATTTGATAATTCAATTCTTAATCACTTATAAAAATTACAATTATGGCAATTACATGGAAAATAGATCCTTCGCACTCAGAGATACAGTTTAAAGTGCGGCATCTAATGGTAACAAATGTTACCGGGTATTTCAGAAAATTTGATCTCACTGTTGAAACAGAAACTGATGATTTCAACACAGCTAAAAAAATTGAATTCACGGCTGATCTTGATTCAATTGAAACAAACAGCGAGCAAAGAGATACGCATCTAAAGTCGGATGACTTTTTTAATGCGGAAAAATTTAAGCAGCTAAAATTTGTTGGCAAGGAATATAAATCAGATGGAGATAAAGCTACTTTGACCGGCGACCTTACTATAAGGGATGTGACCAGGCCAATAAAATTAAATGTTGAATTTGGCGGCAGCGTTGTTGATCCTTATGGACAAAATAAAGCAGGTTTTACTGTAACAGGCAAAATAAGCAGGAAAGAATATGGACTGCTGTGGAATGCAGTAACAGAAGCAGGGCAGGTGGTAGCCAGTGATGATATTCGTATTAATTGTGAAATACAGCTTGTAAAGCAAAATGTGGAAGAGGCTGTAGAAGAAGAAGCAACCGTGTAGCAATTAGAAGATGTATAATCTAAAAATAATAACAGCCAGTACAAGGCCGGGCAGAAAAGGTCCGGCGTTGGCTGACTGGATATTTGAAGCAGCAAAAAAGCATACAGAATTTTCTGTTGAGCTTTTGGATCTGGCTATAATTAATCTTCCTTTTTTAGATGAGCCCGAACATCCGCGGTTTCAGAAATATACTAAGGAGCATACAAAAAGCTGGAGCACTAAAATAGCCTCTGCTGATGCATTTATTTTTGTAACGCCTGAATATAATTTTGGTTATCCTGCCCCTTTAAAAAATGCTATAGACTTTTTACATAATGAATGGCAATATAAACCAGTGGCTTTTGTTAGCTATGGCGGCATTGCAGGCGGAACAAGAAGTATGCAGGCATTAAAGCAGGTAATAACAGCTTTAAACATGGTTCCGGTTGTTGAAGCAGTAAACGTTCCCTTCTTTACAAAGTATATTGATGAGCAAAATAAATTTAATGCTGATGAAGGAATTAATAAGGCTGCAGAAGGGATGTTTAAAGAGCTTTTGAAGTGGACAGAATCATTACAGCAAATGAGAAATAAAAAATAATTTCACGCAAAGATTTATAAGAAAGCAAAGCCGCAAAGAAAAAACTTTGCGGCTTTATTATCCTTGCGTATTTGCGTGAAATCTTTCTTAATTCTTTATTGGTAAAAAAGAATATTTTTTCCCATACTCCATCATCTGCTCATAAAAACTTGTTGGGTATTCTATTTTCACATCGGTTATTTTATCTCCATCCATTACAGGTACCAGCCGTGGCTGTATAAATCCTTTATAAGGTTTTACATTCAACTTTTTATACCGCTCTAAAATTTCTTTATGTAAAGCAAGGTCTACTTTTACTCCATAATTTTCTATAAGGTTCTTTCCTGCATTAAAATCTCCTTCTGATTTTATTCTTTGTATCTCACGCAGCAATTGCCCGAAAAGATTACGCAGTTTATTGTAATCATTTATCTTAACATAGGTTTTACCATCCCGTTTTACAAATTGTACAACACTATCAGGTTTTCCTTTTTCGTACACCCATCTTGCTATCATCTGCCTGTTACGCATGTGTGCTTCTTCTATTTTATCCCCCAGCTTTAACCTGGTAAGTTGCGTTATTAATCCATTCATTAAGTAACTATCATATTCTGTTTTACCAACTTCAAATGAAGGCATAACACCAATATCTATCAGCTTTTGATCCATAATGTAATACAGTGCAACAAGGTCTGCCCGGCCTTCTTCCAAAGCAGAAGCATAATTCTTTAAAGTTTTATCAGTTGTTTCAACACCGGGATTTATTTGGCCTGATGCATGCCCGATACACTCATGCATATCCACATGAAGATCGGCAGCCAGTGCTCCCCATTTTTTCATCCGTTGTGCAATTGTATCATTCAAGGCAAATTCATCAACCGATCCGCTTTTTGCTCCTGCAACATTGTATGAGTAAATAATATTAGTGAGCGATACAGACTTAGAGCCATGCTCTTTTCTTATCCATTCATTGTTGGGAAGATTAATTCCTATCGGCGTATTGGGAGCTGCATCGCCGGATTCTGTAATTACAGTTATCGCTTTTGCTGTGATACCTTTTACATTTTTCTTTTTATGTTCCGGCATTAAAGGAGAATTATCTTCAAACCATTGCGCCTGGTCTGCAATTGCCTTTATACGTTTGGTTGCTTCCATATCTTTCATAGATACCACGCTCTCAAAACTTCCTTTTTTATTAATGGGATCATTATATACTTCGATAAATCCATTCACTACATCAAGGCGGCTGTTTACATCATTAACCCATGCAATACTGTAGTCATCAAACTTTTTAAGATCGCCTGTCTGGTAATACTCTACTAATAATTGTAATGCTTTTTTCTGCTGGTCATTTTCAGCAACTGCAATTGCTTTTTGCAGCCAGCCCACTATTTTTTCTATAGAGCCCGAATACATGCCGCCAACTTTCCATACCTTTTCTACTATTTGCCCGTTCTCCTTCATTGTTTTACTGTTCAACCCCCATGAAGGAGCATTGCCTGTTGTATTAAATTTTGAATAAAATGCTTCCACTTCTTTTTGTGTAACGCCTTCGTAAAAATTTATTGAAGAGGCCTTGATATTATCAATGTTCGGACTAAGGTCAACCAGCTTTGGTTCAAACTTAAGGTCGTATACAATTGGTTTAATGCGATTTAAAAATGCCTGTACACCTTCACCGCTTTCTTTTGGTAATTGGGTAGAATCGCTTGCCTTTATCACACTTGAAAAATATTCAAAAGAGCAGGCAGGAATAAATTTCTCATTTCCATAATGATGATGATTGCCATTGCTGAACCAAACCCGTCCGCAATATTCTTCCAGTTTCTTCCAGTCATCGCTGTTTTTATCTCCCGAATAAGAGGCATAGGCCGCTTCTAATGTTTTGCGAAGCATGATACCGTATTTACTTTTCTGGTCATAAATAATTTCTCTTCCGCTAAGTGCCGCCTCGTACAAATAATAGGCAAGCTGTTTTTGCTGAAGGCTTAACTGGCCAAAGCCCGGCACCTGGTAACGAAGTAACTGGATATCTGCAAAAGCTTCTGCTTCTACCTTGAATGTGGTGTCGTATGTAGCGGCAGTGGTATCGGTTACCTGTGTGCTATCGTTATTTGCCGGTACATTTGTGCTGTTATTATTGCACGAGAATATCACAATTGATATTGCTATTGCACCTGCAAATCTTTTTACGTTGTATTTCATAAATAAATTTTTAAGGGATAAAAATAGGTCATTGCAGAGAGATACTAATCGCCATTTATCACATTAACCCTCAGCCTTTGGCATAAACGTTGCGTCGGGATAAGCGTTATCTTTCGTAAACTTAAATTACATGTTATGCTACTCAAATCTTTATCTGCATTTGCTTTTTTACTTGTCATAACACTATCTGCCGAATCTCAAAAAATGAAAGTAAAACGTAAAGGAGTTACTCCTTTAGACGTTACTAAAAATCCTCAAGCTAACAGCTCAATATATTCTTTAAACCAGTTTACAGGGAAGTGGCAGGAGGTAAGCCGTACCGACAGCAGGAATAATTCAGTAGGTTTTAAAGACACTTTATTTTACAATTTTTCAGATAAGGGGGAAGTGTTTAGCCGTGATGGTGTTAATATGAGCCTGATGGGTGAGGCATTAATTGATCCCGGAAATGTATTAGTGGCAGCAGCAGATGTTTTTACTATACGGTCAATGAATAATAACCAGGTGGTTTTAGATGATGGAGAGTACCTGCATACATTAGTTAGAAAAAATGGTTTCTGGTATGAGACGCTTCCTACAAATGCAGTTGTTCCCGAAAAATTTAATAATCCTGTTTCAGTAAGTACTTCTGCTTTAAGTGGAAAATGGAAGGTATACCGAAGGGCAGCACAACCTGGCACAACAGATAAAACGCTGATAAGAATATTGAATGTACAGAGTATTAAAAATGATAATACCGCAACAGGGGAAATAATGTTTTACAGAACAGAAAAGCTGGAAACACTTCCCTGCACTATTACACTTGACGGCACAAGGATGCAGATCTCAACTGAAAAAAATACATGGAATGTAAATGTGTACAAAGCCGACGGCAAAGACCTTGTATTCGGTGATGCATCTCTTATGTATTACTGCAAGCCTTTATAAATAACTATGGCCAAGATTGTAACATTAAAGCAAACCATTAAAGAAGCGCATAAGGCAGAGGAAAAAGAAAATATTTCTTTAGCCATTAAAGATTACGAAGAAGCCATTCAAAAAGATCCTATATCGGAAAGGGCTTACGACAGGTTAATGATCCTTTACCGAAAAGAAAAGGATTACAAAAAAGAATTGAAACTGATCAATGCGGGTATAAAAACATTTGAAACCTTTTACAAGTCAAGAAAGAGCGGGTCAAAAAAAATTGCAGAAATAAGTAAAAAGCTCAACAGGTCTTTTGGCTTTACTGATAAAAAAGGAAATGCTGTTTATGATCCCGAACCAATTGCCAGGTGGAAGAAAAGAAAAATTACTGTTGAGAAAAAAGCAAAAAAATAAGAGAAATTTCAGGTAACAAATTTTGAAAGCTCAATTGTGCAATGTTGAATATTATGATGCTCCAGGTTATGTTTAATGCTTTTGACTACCTGTAGTTTTTCATCAAACGATAATTTAAGATCCAGTACCACATGTGCTGTCAATGCATTTTCTGTTGTACTAAGCGGCCATACATGTACATGACCAACATTTATTACATGATTTGTTTTTAAAATAAGCTGCTTAATATCTTCCAGATCAATTCCAGAAGGAACAGCATCTATTGACATTTTGAAACCCTCCTTTAATAATCCCCATGTACTTATAAGAATAAACACCATTATCATAAGTCCAATAGCAGGATCAAGCCAATATAAATCCGTATAAGAAATAATAACACCTGCAATAACAACGCCTAAAGAAACAAGGGCATCGGCCAGGAGGTGCAGGTAAGCTGCTTTGGAGTTCAGCTCACTTTTTTGTCGAAAGAATAAAAAAGCTGAAACGCTATTTACAATTATACCCAAAGCTGCTACCCAGGCAATAACACTACCTGAAACAACCTGCGGCTTAAATAAACGTGTAAAGGATTCGTAACCAAGAATACCAATTGCAATGAGTAAAACAACAGCATTAACCAGCGCTGCTAACACCGTTGTTTTTTTATAGCCATACGTGTATTCAGCATTCGATTTTTTCTTAGCTATCCAAAAGGCAACTAACGATATAACAAGACTTGCCACATCACTTAGATTGTGTCCTGCATCAGTAAGTAATGCCATGGAGTTATAGGCAAAACCCGCAATTACTTCTGCTAAAACAAAAGCCATATTTAAAGCTATTCCTATAAGAAATACATTCTTGTTTCCTTTGTTAATCTTACCCGAATGAGAATGACTATGGTTATGTGAATGTTCCATTGCCTATAACTTTAACTTAATACCTCCATTTACAACAAAGCCTTCCGTATGTGTCCATATTTCATCGAAGGTCGGATTAAGATGTGATCCATTTACTACATTCTTGTATTTGCTTTGTCTTGTATCCGTAAAGTTTTCGAAGTTGGCATATAAAGAGAACTTTTTAAATATTTTTTCAGCCATAAAACCAAACTCTGAATAAGCCGGAGTGTGCGTTCCATTACTTAAATATTGCCTTCCGGTAAAATATCCTTCCAATCCCAATTTTATCACACCTGCTTTCTCATAGATCAACGCACTATTTAATTTGTTCTTTGGAACTAAAGGAAGAAACTTAGTGCCTGTTAAATACTTTGCTTTAGTATCAGTGAATGTATATCCTAAAAATAATTTGAAATTGTTCTTGTAAATAAACCTTGCATTGGTTTCAAAGCCTAAGCTCTGTACAGGCTTATTTGCATTTACAAACCTGTAATTAGTTGTTGAAAAGTTTTCCAATACTAACGGGTTATTAATCCATGTATAAAACAACATGTGATTTAAACTAAATGCAAAATCGTCGTTGATATTAGTTCTAAAATTTACATCTGCTGTACCTCCGTAACTGGTTTCTGACTTTACATTGTTTAGCCTTACCACATTTCTGTAGTGAATAGTTTCTGTTTCCTCTGTAAAGAGGGTTGGGGTTTTATAACCCATACCTATCCCAATTCTTGAAGACCATTTAGGACTATATTTAACCAATAAGGAAATCCTGGGTAACACAAACACTTCTGTTTTAGAATAAATAACATTTTTATAATTAGCAACATCAATGCGTAAACCACTCTCTAATTTTACTTTATCAGTTGCATCCCATGTATGCTGGCCATATAAACCACCTGTTCTTGAGGTATTGTTCCTGTTGTTGGTACTTTTTTCCCTGAAACTATTATAAATAAAATTACCTCCCAGTACCAAAGCGTGTTTGTTACCATTTGTAACATAAGAAATATCAGTATAGCTATTGTAATCTATTCCCGCAAAATTATAGGCGGGAATATTAATGGTTCTGTCGAAAATACTAAAGCTTTGTTTTGCGACAAATCGTTTTCTATCTCCAATTTTTTTATCTAATTCCAAAGTGGTGATATTTCTAAACGTTCTATTTTTTTCAAAGTATTGATGTGAAGCATCTGCTTTGTTTTTAATAACCTGTATATCTCCACCTGTTCTTTCGCCTGACGTTACGCTATTCCCGATAGTTATGGTTGTGTTCTCATCCGGGTAAACAAATAGCTTAGGGTAAATTGTAAACTCTTTCGACTTCGGGACTTCTGTAAATTCATCTTTATCTACATCATAAGGTTTTTGCCTGTTGTATAAGGCTAACAAAGTATAGCCAACTTTTTTCCCCCTGGCAGAAGCAAAGCCTCCGATATTAGTTTGTCCTATATTAGAATGATTAACTATAAAATTATATTCGGATTTTACTCTTGGCGTTTTGGAAATAAAGTTGATAACGCCTGCTATTGCACCGCCCCCGAAAAGAGGAGAAGCCGGACCTTTAATGATTTCCACCTGCTTTAAATCTAAAGGGGGTATTTCCAATACACTCAAACCACTGGAGAAATTACCAAAGCTGGCAAAACCATCTTTCAAAAGCTGAGTGTACCTGCCATCCAGTCCCTGTATTCTTATGCTTGCATTCCCTGATGTTGCGGAGGTTTGCTGAACCTGTATCCCTGTGCTTTCATGTAAAAGCATCGCAACATTTCCCGGCCGCATATTATTTTTTTCATCAATCTCTTCAAATTCTATTGTTTCTACCCTGGTAGGTACGTTGGCAATGGTTCTGCTGGTTCGTGTAGATTGTATTACCACTTCTTCCATTTCATGTTCTTCGCTTTCCAATTCAATCTCAAATGTATCAGAAGAATGAGGAATAGTAATTTTAATTTGCTTTTCTACATAACCAACTGCAGATATAACCAATGTATAATTTCCATTTGCTAAAAACGAAATCGAAACTGTACCTGTAGTATCGGAGGAGTAACCTTTAGTTGTTCCTTTAATTAATATAGTTGCTGCAACAGAATTTTTATTTTCCCCTCCTGTTGTTTTTATGTGCAATGCCTGTTGTGCATTGCTATAAATGCTTATTGCTGAAAATAATATTATTATAAATAGCCGCATGACTGTGTTGCTAATGATTTAATGAAAAATAATTTAACCTGCTTTAAAGGCCTTCGGTAAAAGTGATATTAGCAAAAGCGGGGCGGCTGCCAAATCGGTAAGGTAATATCAATAATTTGTTCAGGCAAAAAACTGATACCCGGAATATTAGAAATTACAGGAATATTAAATATGGTGTGAGTTATATCATTCATTGAAAAACCAATACAACATGTACAGTTGCAAAATGGCGAGCATTCATCATGCTCCTCATCGCATGGTTGTGATAAGGATTTGGTTAATTCTATTTTTCCTTTCCCGGGGTTAATAATGTTGGCCATGTTGCAACAAGGCAAAACACTTAGAGTTAAAACCAAAAAAGCCATGATGAAACCAAAAATCTTCATTACTGTAAAAATAAGTTTTCGGCTACAAACGTTTTGCAATAGTTTTTTATCTCATCTCTTACCTTTCTGAATTGTTGCATTATTTCATCTTCAGTGCCCGTAGCTTTTGCAGGATCGGGAAAGTTATAATGAAATTGTTTTGCTGTTGATGGAAATACAGGACATTGTTCCCGTGCATTATCACATACTGTTATCACATAGTCAAAATCAATATCGCGGTATTCATCAACATTGTTTGAGGTGTTATGAGAAATATCAATGCCATCTTCTTTCATAACTGCAATAGCTTTGGGATTAACCCCATGCGTTTCTAT
>JAQBNL010000056.1 GCA_028288585.1 Chitinophagaceae bacterium
GCTTTTAAATTATAATTGATTTCTATAAATATTATACTCCTCCGGAGTTATAAAATATCTTATAATTCTAAATTACAGGAAGATATTCATCCGCTATTGAAATTGCCTTTGAAATTATTGCAAGCCCTTCATCGATCTGTGCTTTGGTAACACAAAGTGGTGGCGCAATAAAAATATAATTCCATCTTACAAAAGTGTACATGCCCAACTCCCTGATCTTTGCAGCCACTTTATTCATTACCGTCATCTCATCAGGCTTTGCATTAAACGGCGCCATAGGTTCTTTTGTTTTTCTATCTTTTACTAATTCAATACAGCCTAACAATCCTGTATTTCTAAAGTCACCAATGCTTGGATGTTTTGTTTTCATTATCTCAACTTTTGCCTCTATATATTTCCCCATGGCGGCTGCATTTTCTATAAGTTTATCAGCTTCATAAATTTTCAAAACCTCCAGCGCTGCAGCACAACAAACCGGATGGGCAGAATAAGTAAGTCCTAATGCAAGCACTGTATCATCAAATTTATCAGCAATCTTATCAGATACCATCAAACATCCAAAAGGTAAATAACCGCATGTTAAACCCTTTGCCATAGCGATCATATCAGGAATAATATCATGATTTTGAAAACCAAACCATTTGCCCGTACGGCCAAAGCCACTCATTACCTCATCCATAATTAAAAGAATTCCGTGTTTATCGCATAACTCTCTTACAGCTTTCAAATAACCAGCAGGATATTGTAAACATCCGGATGAACCGCTTTCTCCTTCCAGTAAAATGGCAGCAATATTATTCGGACTTTCATATGCAATTATTCTTTCTAATCCTGCAACAGATTCCTTTAATAAATTTTCTTCGCCATATTCCCAACGATATAAATACGGAAGATCAAAATGTACAAAATTGGGCGCCTGCTGTGCGTCTACAGCGAGTTTACGGGGATCGCCACTGGCCGTCATTGCTCCATTTGAAGAGCCATGATAGGATTGATAACGGGCTAATATTTTATGACGCCCTGTAGAAAGTCTTGCTAATTTAATTGCATTTTCAATAGAGCTTGCACCACAGACAGTAAAGAATGCTTTGTTCAGATCGCCGGGGCAAATCTCTGCTAACTTCTTTCCAAGTTCTCCTCTTGCTTTGGTAACACAGCTTGGGGTTACATAAGCCACTTCCTGCATTTGCTTCACTACAGCATCTGTTACACGCTGATCACCATGACCAATATTTACATTCATTAATCCCGAAGAAAAGTCAATGTATTTTTTGCCATCATAATCATATAGATAAACTCCTTCACCATATTTTACTGCGATAGGATTTGTTCCTTTTTGTTTGCTCCACGAGAACAATGTATAATCCTGGTTGTTGGCAACTATTTCTGCGGATTCAGTTTTGTGCGGGATTATTTTTTCAAGAATACTCATTGTATATTTATTCTTTTGATTAATTTTTAAATCCTATCTGTTTCCTATTTTGAAAATCAACATCTTGAGAGGATGCGGTCACAAATTGTGACTGCATAATTTCTACAAAAAAAGAATCAAGATATTGTAAGGCATCATTAATATCACCATACCGGTAAACATTCAGATCTTTATTACCCGCAATCATGGCTGATAAAGACTTTGTACCGGCCCCCCTGAACAAGCAAATAACCGGTTTACCTAAACTTTCAGCCTTTGAAATTTCGTAGCCAACTCCCAAAGATGGGGTCGTTACTTCCGCAACCAAAACATCTGATTCTGTTAACCAATCCATATCCCTGTTAAATATCCAATCATCAGTTTTCTCTCTCTCACCCATTTCAGTTAGATCATTACAAATATGTTCAGTCAAAACAGTACCCATTTTTTTCAAATGTTCTATTATTTCAAAATAAATTTTTTGATCATCTCTCCCACCCCTGATAGATCCGGCAAAATATATTTTCATTTTAAATTATTAATGAAATATTAACTCATCCAGTTCACCCCTGCTTCGGGATTCCATTTAGTAGTTGACTTTTTTAATTTGGTCCAGAATTCAATGGAGCTTTTTCCTGTGATATCACCAACCCCAAACTTGCTTTCATTCCATCCGCCAAAACTAAAAGGTTCACGTGGCACAGGCACACCCACGTTCACCCCTATCATTCCTGCGCTTGCATGATCAATAATATATCTTGCTGCACCGCCATTTTGTGTAAACACACTTGCTGCGTTACCATAAGGATTTGCGTTCTCAATTGCCAATGCTTCATCAACAGTGTTTGTCCGCATAATGCTGATAACAGGTCCAAAAATTTCTTCAGTAGCAACAGACATTTCAGGGGTTACAAAATCGATCACAGTTGGTCCTACATAAGTTCCATTTTCTTTTCCTTCTACTATTGTGTTTCTGCCATCAACCAAAATTTTTGCGCCGTCATTTTCTGCTTCGGTAATATACTTTTCAATTCTGTCTTTTGATTCTTTATTAATAACGGCTCCAAGGTTTTTACCCGGAATTATTTTTCTTGCTTCATCACATATCTTATCTACAATGCTGTCAACATTGCCAACACCTATCATTGCTGATGCAGCCATACAACGCTGCCCTGCGCAACCGCTCATACTGGCTGCAACATTTTGTGCTGTCATACCGGGAATGGCATCTGGTAAAACCATTAAATGATTTTTAGCACCACCTAATGCAAGGCATCTTTTATAATTTGAAGTTGCTCTTTGATAAACGATCTTGGCAACTTTTGTTGAACCCACAAAAGACACAGCCTGAATATCCGGATGATCGCAAATGGCTTCTACAATTTCCACATCACCATGAACAATATTAAAAACGCCATCGGGCAACCCTGCTTCTTTTAAAAGTTCTGCCAATCTCCCAACGCATAAAGGAACTTTTTCCGAAGGTTTTATTATCATACAATTTCCCAGGGCAAGTGCATTGGGTAACGTCCAGCATGGTACCATTGCAGGAAAATTAAAAGGAACGATTGATGCAACAACTCCCAGCGCAACATGTTCTGTCCGGCATTCAACTCCGCGGCTTACTTCAAGTATTTCTCCCGTAACCAATTGCGGCAATGATGTTGCGAATTCAGTAAGCTCGATACATTTTTCAATTTCCGCAATGGATTCGCCAATGGTCTTTCCATTTTCTTCAGAACACAATTCGGCAAGCTGCTGTAAATTTTTTTCGAGCAAATATTTAAATCTGAAAAAAACCTGTACCCTGTCTTTAATAGGTGTTTTACTCCAGTGGGGGAATACCGCTTTTGCTGCCCTAACAGCTTCATCAAGATCGGAGGCTGATGACATTGGAACTTCAGAAAGTTTATTGCCATCAAGCGGAGAAATAACATCCATTTTTCTACCAGAAGAGCTGTTTGTAAATTCTCCTTTAATATAATTTTGAACGGGTTTATATTTCATTTAAAAAATTTCTGTTATTAATAAAAACAATTGAAAATGTAAGACAATTTGGTTTGATAAAGATAAAGAAGGCTGTAAGTTATTGCGTTTTTTCTTTTACGCGGAATTGCTCTAAAAAATATCTTATATACTGAACCGGGTAATTCTTACCCCTGAATAATTACAAAACCTTAATGGCAAGATGAGAACCCCTGTGGCAAGGAATTTGCAACCCATTGAAAAATAATTGTGGGTGAAATCCATTATATTCATATATGCTTATCAAAAAAATATTACCCCCCGTCATTGCTTTATTGATTTTAATTGGAAATCAAAGCTGTAATTCCCAAAAATCAAAACCCCTTGCAACACCGGCTCAATATGACCTTAATCATCCTGTTGAATTTACACTTCCCGAAGGTTTAAGCGAAATTTCAGGAATTTCCTATTATCCCAAGGACAGCAGTGTATTTGCCATTATTGATGAAGATGGTCTTTTGTTTAAAATATATTTAAACGGAAGCGGAACAATTAAACAATGGAGATTTGATAAAAAGCACGATTTTGAAGATGTAGTTATGCATGACAGCACTTTTTATGTATTAATAAGCAATGGAGATATTGAAACATTAAAATTTGTTGGGGATTCCATCTTTGCAAATAAAAGTAAACTTGAAGATGCAAGTAAAAAAACAAATGAGTTTGAAACCCTGTACTATGATGATGCTTTAGGATTGGTTATGATGTGTAAGGATTGTGAAGATGATAAAAAGAAAATAGTTACAGCATGGGGTTATTCACCGGATTCAATGGCCTACAATCCCTCATTATTTTCAATAGACGTAAAACAAATTGCAGAAAAAACAGGTGACAAAAAATTGCATTTTAAACCATCAGCTGCTGCCATAAACCCTGTAACCAATGACTTATATATCCTTGCATCAGTTAATAAACTACTGGTAGTAACCGATAGAAAGGGCAATGTAAAAGAGGTATACCCGCTGGACCCCGTTATTTATAAACAGCCGGAAGGAATTACTTTTACCCCATCAGGCAACTTACTTATTTCTAATGAATCCGCAGAATCGGGTAATGCCAATATTTTAATTTTTAAACCTAAAAAGAAAGGTTGATGAAAAAAGCTTTAGTGCTCCTATGTTTTTATACAATATTATTTCAATCCTATAGCCACTCACAAACACCCGATAGTTTACAACAGAGAATAATTTTAATTGGTGATGGTGGCGAATTGGCAACCGGCCACCAGCCTGTGATCTGGGGAATAAGAAATACCATTCCTTTCGATAAAAAAACAGTAATACTTTTTCTGGGTGATAATCTTTATCAATATGGTTTGCCCGATGAATCAGTGATTGGTTATAATGTGAGAAAGGCGCCTCTGGATTCGCAGATAATAATTGCCAATGGAACCGACGCAAAGGTGTATTTCATGCCCGGCAATCACGATTGGAATAATGGCGATCCCGGCGGATGGGAAGGCATACAAAGAGAACAAATTTATATTGATAATTTCGGCAGCAAAAATGTTGAGTTCTTTCCCAAAGATGGTTGCCCGGGACCGGTAGAAATAAACATCACACCTGATATAACATTAATTATTATGGATAGTGAGTGGTGGGTATTTCCCTACGATAAACCGGGCATTGAATCTGATTGTCCATATAAAACCAAAGCCGAAGTATTAACGCAGCTGGATGATATCCTTTCAAGAAATTCAAAGAAGCTTGTAGTTTTTGCGCTGCATCATACTTTCAGAAGCTATGGCATTCACGGTGGAAATTTTACCATCAAGCAGCATATATTCCCGCTTACTGACGTTTTCCCTAAATTATATATTCCCCTCCCGCTGATCGGCTCTATTTATCCTATTACCAGGGGTATATTTGGCACCACCGAAGATATGTCTCATCCATTATATTCAGCTATGATAACAGACATTGAAAAAGTTATCAAGGGGCATCAAAATGTAATTTATGTTGCAGGACATGAGCATTCATTGCAGTTAATAAAAGACAGCGGATACTATTATATCGTTAGCGGTGCCGCCAGCAAATCAACCCGTGTTTCAAAAGGAAAAAAATCTTTATTCGCATCAGATAAAAAAGGATTTGCAATTCTGGATGTATCAAAAAATAAAAATGTGAACACCACTTTTTATTCTGTTGATTCAGGAAAAGTTAAACAGGAATTTACAGCTGATCTATTAAATTTTTCATCTCTGCCAACTCCCGAAAATCCGAAAGACACTACCCGGGAAGCAGAGATCGTATTTAAAGACAGCGCAGTAATCTCTGCCAGTGACAAATACAAAAATGCAAGTGGTTTTAAACAAACGTTAGCTGGCAATAATTATCGTAAAGAATGGAGCACACCAATAACACTTAAAGTATTTAATATACGAAAAGAAAAGGGTGGCTTAAAAATAGGAAGCCTCGGCGGTGGTAAACAAACAAAATCTTTGCGCCTTATTGATAAAACAGGAAAGGAATGGACGTTGCGTTCAGTTGATAAAGACCCGGAAAAAGCTATTCCCGACAACCTGAGGCATACGCTTGCGCAGGACATTGTTCAGGACCTCGTGTCTGCAAGCTATCCTTATGCACCCTATATTGTTCCGGGGCTGTCAAAGGCTACCGGCGTGCTTTCTACACATCCTCAATTCTTTTTTGTTCCTGATGATCCGGCATTTGGAATTTACCAGACCATGTTTAAAAACACAGTCTGCCTGCTGGAGGAGAGAGAGCCAACTGATAATTCCGCTGATACAAAAACCACTGCCAAGGTTATTAATAAATTGATAGACGATCACGACAATCATGTTGACGAATATGCCTTTTTAAAAGCACGCCTGCTGGACAATGTTATCGGGGACTGGGACAGACATTTTGATCAGTGGAAATGGGGAACAGCAGATACAGGTAAAGGAAAATTGTATTATCCTGTACCAAGAGACAGGGACCAGGCATTCTATAATTCCGATGGCCTGTTAATAAATTATCTTTCAAAAAACCAATACAAGTATTTACAGGGATTTAAAAATACTATCAGGGATATTAGATGGTTAAATTACCAGGCCCGTGATATCGACAGGATCTTTATGACAAGGCTAAATAAGACTGACTGGGAGAATACAATTAAAAAGCTTCAGCAGGATCTTACCGATAAAGCAATTGATTCATCAGTAAAATTATTACCTCCGGAAATTTATGCTTTGGATGCAGCAACAATTACTGAAAAATTAAAAAGCAGGAGAGATATTTTATTGACTCAGGGAATTAAACTGTATAAATTCTTATCAAAGAAGGTAAGTATTGTAGGCAGTAACGACCAGGAATATTTTAAAGTGCAAAATAATGGAGACAGCCTGCAGGTAATTGTTTATAGAAAAAGGAATAAGGCAGACTCTGCAGGCATAATTTATAACCGCTCATTCAACCGGTATTATACAAAAGAAATACGGCTGTATGGATTAAACGGGAATGATAAATTTGAAATTGCTGAAAACACAAACTCAAGAATAAAAGTGAGAATGATTGGCGGCAAAGGCAACGATACTTTTAATATAAAAGGCAACTTACGCAATTATGTTTATGACCTTAAAGCAACAGATTCCACTACAGAAAAAAATGCTCTTATAAATTCCTCAAAAACAAAGGCTGATTTTTCTATTGATCCTTCAGTGAATGAATACAAACCGTACGGCTTCAATTATAATATATACCGCTTCCCCCAGCTTAATGTGGCTTATAACCAGGAAGACAAGCTCCTGGTTGGTTTTGGCGTTTCGGCAAAAACTTTTGGCTTTAGAAAAGATCCTTATTCAACCTATCAAAAACTTTCTGCATTGTATGCGCCATCACATGGCGCTTACCAAATAAAATACCAGGGAATTTTTACTTCTGCATTTTTAAATAAAGATATTATACTGAATATGGACCTGGTAAATCCAACGCTAAACAATTTTTTTGGCCTGGGCAATTCAACAGTGTTTAATAAAAGCTTACCGCTGGAATATTACAGGGTGCGGTATAAATATTTTGCAACAGAATTGTTATTGCGGAAGGGATTTCAAAACCACATTCTTGATATAAGTTTTGGCCCTGCTTATTATCATTACTGGAATAAATTTTCTGATAATAAAACACGCATTCTTGGTACACGTCCTTTCCCTATTGATTCTGCAAGTATTTATAGTAACAAAGATTATTTAGGGGCAAAACTTAAGATTGATGTAAACTTCGTGAATGATGAATTAATTCCCAGCCGTGGTGTTACCTGGTATAATGAATTAAGCGCAATGGCAGGCTTAAACAGCAACAGCAAAGGCATTACAAAATTCACATCTGACATGACGGTGTATGCAAGCCTGTCCGAAGAAAGAAAATTTGTTACTGTAATGAAATTTGGCGGCGGACATATCTTCAGCAAAAATTTTGAATTTTTCCAGGCGCTTGATCTTGGAGCAAATAATATTTTACGGGGATTTAGAAAACAACGTTTTACAGGATCTTCATCTCTATATGCAAGCATGGAAGAAAGAATAAAACTGTTTAAATCCCAATCCTATATTTTACCCGGCGATGTAGGCGTGATAGGTTTTTACGATATAGGAAGAGTGTGGCTGAAGAATGAGAGTTCTAAAAAATGGCACCAGTCTTATGGAGGAGGTTTGTATTATTCGCCATTCAACATTCTTATCGTTTCGGCAACAGTAGGCGTATCAGATGAAGATAAATTGCTTAACTTTTCACTCGGCACTAAATTCCGCCTTACATTTTAAGTATGGATAATAATCTTTATAAAAAAATAGAACATTACGTTACCGGTTTATATGAAACGCTGCAGGATGATACGCTTGTGTTTCATAACATAAACCATAGCCAGAGTGTAGTTGACAGGACTAAAGAAATTGCAGGCCACTATCATGTTAATGAAAAAGAAATGCTCATTCTTTATACCTCGGCATGGTTTCATGATACAGGGTATTTATTTACAGAGCCTTCAAAGCACGAGGTAATGAGCGCTGATGTAATGAAAAAATTTATGCTCGATCATACAAATGACACCGGGCTGATAAATGAGATAGAAAATTGTATTATGGCTACAAAGAGCCCCAGGAACCCGGCTAATTTATTGCAACAGATAATTTGCGATGCCGATACATACAATTTAGGCACTAAAGAATTTAAAGAAACCAATAAACGTGTACGTAAGGAGGTGGAATTAAAAACAGGACACGTAGATAAACTGGAGTTCCTGAAAGGCACGGTTAAATTGCTGGAAGAGCACCAGTTTTATACAACTTATTGCAAAGATTTGTTATCAGCAACAAAAGAAGTAAATATGAAAAAATTAAAAAATAAAATCGAGAAATGGGAGGCAAAAAAGGAAGATCAAAAGGAAAAAGATAAAGAAGACATTCCCGAAAGTAACAAGCTTTCTGATCTTGAGAAAGATAAAACAGGCTTGGTATCCAAAGGCATCCAGACCATGCTTCGGCTTACTTCCCAAAATCACCTGAAGCTCAGTGACATGGCAGATAGTAAAGCCAACATCCTTATTTCAGTAAATGCAATCATTATATCAGTAGTACTGGGTGTGCTGGCGAGAAAATTACAGGAAGAAACTTATCTTAAAATTCCTACGCTTATATTTTTAACCTCCGCCGTTATTACAATCATATTGTCCATTTTAGCAACACGTCCTAAAATAAGCGAGGGGAAATTTACACCTGAAGACATTACAGCTAAAAAAACAAATCTTTTATTCTTTGGCAACTTTCATAAAGCATCGTTTGAACAATATAATGATGCAATGAAAAAGATGATGGTTGATACCGACTATCTATACGGGTCGCTGGTAAAGGATATTTATTACCTGGGTGTTATTTTAGGCAGAAAGTATTGGCTTATCAGGTTAGCTTATAATGTTTTTATGATCGGGATAATTGTATCAGTAATAGCTTTTGTAATTGCAGTGTCTATTCATGATGCTGCTCCTGTTAATACAATTATCACCGGTTCAGGATCACCTTTATAATCAGGGTACAATGTTTTACAACAGAGACCTTAGCTGGTTAGGATTTAATTTCCGTGTTTTACAGGAAGCCGCAGATAAAGAAGTTCCTTTATACGAACGCCTGAAATTCCTTTCTATTTTTTCTTCTAATCTTGATGAATTTTTTAGAGTACGTTATCCTTCTGTAATAGCGCTTTCAAAACTTAACAATAAAACAAGGCTGCAGGTAACCCTCGGTTCTCCGGAAGATATCCCTGAAAAAATACAGAATGAAATTAACCGGCAGTTGGATATTTTTGGATCAATCTTATTAAAAGAAATTATTCCTGAGCTAAAGAATAATGGTATTTTTTTTTATTATAACTGTGAGATAAGACAAGAACACAGCGCTGAAATAAAAGAAATATTTTTATCTCATGTACTCTCTTTTATCCAGCCAATATTTTTAGACGGAAACAGCGCACATACATTTATGCCTGAAAATAACCAGCTGTATTTTGTTGTTTCACTAAAAGAAAATAACCAGGGTCTTTTAAAGCAGGCTATCATAAATATTCCTTCCAATAAATTAAAAAGGCTTTTTACACTTACTCCTCTCGATGGCCTGGAACATGTGATCTTTATAGATGATATTGTAAGAGAAAATCTTGTATCCATTTTTCCCGGCCTTGAAATTATTGGTGTATACAGCATTAAATTCAATAGGGACGCCGAGTTGCACCTGGTAGAAGAATACAGCGGTGACCTTTTAAATAAAATTGAAAAACAACTTAAAAAAAGAGACTACGGATCTCCATCACGCTTTTTGTACCAGAATGGAATGCCCCGTAACCTCCAGTTGTTTCTTGCATCTGCCTTTGGCGTAAAGTATGAAGATATGTTTGCCGGTGGGCGCTATCATCATCTAAGTGACCTTTCTTCATTCCCCGCTTTCAATAAAAATCTTACTTATCAAAAACTAAAACCACTCTCCTCTTTAAATGTAATGGACAGCGGCGATATTTTTAATGTGTTAAACAAACAGGATGTATTGCTGCACATACCCTATCAATCTTATAATCCTGTGCTTTCTTTTTTTAACCAGGCTGCGGTTGATATGGAAGTAACTGACATTTACATTACGCTTTATCGTGTAGCGGCAGAGAGCCACATTGTAAATGCATTGATAAGCGCTGAAAAAAATTGCAAGAATGTAACAGCTTTTATTGATCTTAAAGCCAGGTTTGATGAGGCCAATAATATTAAATGGAGCAGGGTGATGAAGGATGCAGGTGTAAAAATTATTTACAGTATGCCGGAAATAAAAGTGCATTCAAAAATTGCTTTGGTTAAAAAACGTAAAGGGCTTGAGGATGTTTCTTATGCAATTTTAAGTACAGGAAATTTTAATGAGATAACTGCGCAGTTTTATACAGACCATGTTCTGATGACGACCGATCCTTTGATTATAAAAGAAATGATCTCTCTTTTTAAATTCCTGCAGAAAAAAGATAAAACACCAGGGAATAATAAATTAAAATTTGAC
The DNA here is from genome assembly GCA_028288585.1 of Chitinophagaceae bacterium. Taxonomy (GTDB): domain Bacteria; phylum Bacteroidota; class Bacteroidia; order Chitinophagales; family Chitinophagaceae; genus Ginsengibacter. The sequence goes on from JAQBNL010000056.1 coordinate 10,962, forward strand.
AAACTGCTGGTATCCCAGTTTAATCTGAACACCAGGCTGGAAAAGCTTATTGATAATGAAATTGAAAGAGCCAAACTGGGTGGCGAGGCCATGATACGCATAAAAGTAAATAATATTGAAGAGCCATATTTCATAAGCCTTTTATACAAAGCAAGCCAGGCAGGTGTAAAAGTGAATTTAATTATAAGAAGCGTATGCTGTATTATGCCGGGCCTGCCAGGGATAAGTGAGAACGTCACAATTAAAAGATTGGTAGACCGCTACCTGGAGCATACACGCATTATGATATTTGGCGCAGGTGAAAATGCGGAAGTTATAATAGGCTCAGCTGATCTTATGAACAGGAATTTATACCATCGCATAGAAGTTTGTGTGGCAATAAAAACACCTGAGTGTAAAAAAGAACTGATAGATTATTTTGAGATACAATGGCAGGATAATGACAAAGCCGTGGTGCTTTTGCCAAACCTTGAGCAAAAGAAAGAAGAAGAGGGGACCGAAAAAATAAATGCACAGCATTCTATTTATAATTACCTGAAAAATAAAACATGATACTTTTTAGATACAGATGGTTTAAAATATCCAACATCACCAAATACAGGATAAGATCAGTTTTGTTCATTGCATTGCTATGGACATTGGTTGACTGGATAACCGTTCTATTAAGGAACCAGGAAATTGCGAGCCACGTTCAGCGTGAGCATAGTTTGTGGATGAGAGAAATACTCATGTTCATACTGAGCGTGATAATGGGTTATTTATTTGTGTACAAGTTTAAAAGAATGATGCGGCATTATCCGCTCTGGTTTAATTTTATTGCAAAAAGTATAATCCTTTTAGCAAGTGCTCTTGTAATAAGTTTTCTTATACAGTTCGTAAGCTTTACACTTGTTTCAGGTCAGACACCAGACTTTGCACTGCATAATATTTTGGTATATGCATTACATAAGAACTGGCTGTTACAAAAAATTATTTATTGGATAGTTATCTTTTTTGTTACCCAGTTATTCCTGCTCATCAACGAAAGATATTCTCCCGGCGTTTTTATGGATATTTTCTTAGGAAGATACACGCAGCCTAAAATAGAAAAGCGGATAATTATGTTTATGGATCTTAAAGATTCCACTCCCATCGCTGAAAAACTCGGGCACCAGTTATATTTTAAATTTATCCGTGATTTTATTTACCAGGTTTCGGCTGCCATAATTGAATATGAAGGAAGAATATACCAGTATGTTGGTGATGAAGCCGTATCCTCATGGCTGTTTGATAAGATGAATACGAGAAAATGTATGGATGCAGTTATTTTAGCAAGAAAGAATATTCAAAAAAAGAGCGAGCATTTTAGAAGGGAGTATGGAATAGTTCCCGAATTTAGAGTGGGTATTCATTTAGGAGATGTTACCGTAGGTGAAATTGGCGTTATTAAAAAAGATCTTGCCATGACGGGGGATACCATGAATACAACTGCACGCATTAGAAGCGCTACCAATGAGCTTAACCACAACTTCATTGTATCAAAAGTATTTATGGAAAACATTGACCTTGAAGAATGGCAAACACAAAATCTTGGCCCGGTAGACTTAAAAGGAAAAGGCACTGAGGTAGAACTTTTTTCTTTGAATATTTGAGGATAGAATGCAGAGCCATTTTATTCACGGTAATTTAAGAAGCAGGCAGGTTACAAAGTCCTTAAAAACTTAATTAATTTTTCCACATCCTCTGCCTTCGAAAAATTAATAGCATTTTCTGAAAGATAATTTTCAACTTCAGATTGCTGCTTTGCATACATATTTACCAGGCTTTTTTTGTTGAGAGGTTTAAAATGATTATAAAGATCCCCAATAAAAAAAGTTGAATATCCTGAAAAAGTAAGAACCTCCTGGGATATAATATTATCTAATCCCTGGGCACTGCTTAATTTATCATAAGTATCTATTGATGCAGAAACAAGTTGTCCCATAGGACCTATCTTTTGCCTGTTTGATAATCTTAATTTTTCCTTACCTGCAAATTTTACTTTATTAATATCAGCGATCACTTTTACATAACCCAGGTAATAATAAAAAGTATCCATCCCAACAGATACTAATGCTATCGTTTTTTCATCATCCAGCGACAGGGTATCGCCTTTATTATCGATAAATTGTATTTCATCAAGTAGCCTGTTATAATTTAATCTGGCAGCGCCGAGAGTTCCGTTTTTAAAATTTACAACGCCCTCTTTAAATTGAGGATACATGTATAGGGCTTCCTTAGGCAAAGCATTTTTCACCTTTTCGCCGGGCTTCACTACATATGCTTTGCTTTCCTGTGCAAATAATTTTGGAGAAGTAAGAAAAAAAACGCTGCTGAGTAATAAAGCAAATCTCATATTATATTTTTTTAAAGAAAAGAAAAAGTAATTTAAACCATTTTAGAATAAGATTCATTTTTTATTAATGCCTGCAGATTTTTTTCATTATTACAGTATATCTCTTTCCATGTAAAGCTTCTCTTAAATCGAATCCGCCTGGTACTCCAACCTGGTCCCTAAGAAATACAACAACATTTAAAATTTGCCGTGCCGTATAATTAAAATCTTTGCTGTTAGATGAGAAGATACAACATAGCTAACTTATCTGCGTAAAAAATTTCCCGATTATCCCCTATAAACTGCTGATAAATAGGCTAATTTCGTTATATAATTATTATATAACATTGGTGTGAAATTTGAATACTTAAAGGCACTATAAATAGCCCGTTCGTAGCATATGCAATTAAAAGATAAATCCGAGCCCAAAAAACAGAGGACTGTAGTGGCAAAGATTGCTAACGTACTTTCTTACATTCTTGTTTCTGTTGTCTTACTTTTCGTTTTGGTTTTCATATTTCTTCAAACACCCCCGGGGCAAAATTTTGTAAGAGGGAAAGTGCAGAATTATCTTCAAACTAAATTAAAGACAAAAGTTGAGATAGGTAAACTTGATATCAGCTTTCCTAATTCAGTTATACTCACAAACGTTTACATAGAAGATCAAACAAAAGACACCCTCATCTCCGGCGGGCAATTAAAAGTTAATCTGGATATGCTAAAGCTTCTTACCAATGAAGTACAGATTAAAGAGATAAACTTACAGAATATTACAGCAAAAATTAAAAGAGTAAACCAGGACACTGTTTTTAACTTCCAGTTTATTGTGGATGCTTTTGTGAGCAATCAAAAAGACAGTTCCACTAAACATGATTCATCCACTATAAAAATGAATCTTGATAATTTAGTTATCAATAATGCAAGAATAATTTACCAGGATGTTATCAGCGGTGATGATATGAATTTATTCATTACACACATGGATGCTCCCATAAAAAAGTTTGATCCCACACATCTGTATTATGATATCCCAACTTTTACATTAACAGGACTTAAAGGCTATTATTATCAGAATGAACCATTAAAACCAAAAATTGACAGTGTAATTGCACAGGCAATTTTACAACCTGACAATTATTTCAAAATAAAAAATTCGCAGATTTTTTTAAAGGATATTGATGTTGATTATAAAAGTGTACCCACCAATATTACAACTCATTTAAAACTTAATAAACTGGTAGCACATCCTGATACGCTGGATGTGAAATCACTGAAATTTGCTTTTAAAGATATTACACTTGACAGCTCAGATATCGCTATGGAAATGGGGGTTAAAAAAACTGTACCCAAAACTACTACCCAGCAGCAGGTGAAGGAAGTGCTTTCTTCTTTTACTATATCAGCCAATGTTCTAAAAATAAACGAGAGCCATTTTAAGCTTGATAACTCTTCTATGCCTGTTTTGAATTATGGAATGGATTACGGTCATCTTGATATTACTAATTTAAACATTGCTGCCACAAACCTGTTATACAATTTAGATACCACCGCCTTAACCATAAAAGCAGCAAACTTTAAAGAAAAAAGCGGCTTCGTTTTGAATGAATTGAATACAGATTTTTTATTTACCGGAACAGGTGCATCTCTTAGGAATTTATTTATAAAAACGCCTGGTACTGTTTTAAGAAGAGACCTGGTTGTAACCTACCCTTCTCTTGAAAAGCTTGCACAAAATCCTGCTTCAGTTATATTGGATCTTAATATTGAGAGCAGTAGTGTACAGGTAAAAGATATACTCACTTTTGCACCGTCACTTCGCACATTGCCGGCATTTGCAAATCCAAACCAAATTTGGGATCTGAATGGAAAAGTATATGGCCATTTAAATGACATGCATTTTAATGATCTGCGGTTTAAAGGCTTAACGAATACAACAATGTTTGTTTCAGGAACATTAAAAGGTTTACCTGACCCTAAAAAATTTGTTGCGGATCTTGATATTAAATATTTAAGAACAGGAAGAAAAGATATTTTATCTCTTATACCAAAAGGCTCTCAACCAACTGCATTTACATTACCTGAATCTATTTCTGCGGTGGGCAGAATTAAGACCAGCATGAATGACCTGGTATCAGATATCACTGTAAGCACCAGCCTTGGCTCTGCAAAACTGAAGGGAAGCCTTACCAATTTTTCCAATCCCAAACTGGCTAAGTATGATTATTTAGTAAATGCAACCCGGATCGACCTGGGTACAATCATGAAGGACAAAACAACGTATGGAACTTTGTCAGCTACTTTTAAAATAAAAGGTTCAGGGCTTGATCCAAATACTGCCAATGCAGTGGCAAGCGGTATTATAAATTCAATCGGCTATAATAAATACACTTATAATAATATAAAGTTTGATGGGTCTATTGCTAATGGCGCATATACTGCTAATGCAAGTATCCACGATCCTAATATCGATCTCAGCCTTGTTGCTGATGGTGTCTTCAATGGTAAATATCCATCTCTCAGGTTTACTGCTAATGTTGACAGTATAAAAACACAGGCACTTCATCTTACCCCGCAGGCAGTTATTTATCATGGTAAAATAGAAGGCGATCTTACTAATATTGATCCTGATAATCTTAATGGAAATCTTTTAATAACCAATTCTGTTTTGGTAAATAATGGGGAGCGTACGCAACTGGACACAGTAAGATTATTTGCAGATAATTCAAACGGCCGGCAACTGGTACGTTTACAAAGCCCTTTTATGTTTGCTGAAATAGAGGGACAATATAAGCTTACGCAACTGGGCGATATTATTCAGCAATCAATTGATCCGTATTTTTCTCTTACCGGAACAAAAAATACCAACCGTGTAGATGTACATGATTTCACAATCACTGCAAAAGCGTTTGATAATCCTGCGCTGCGTGTCTTTATCCCGGAACTTAAAAGATTGGATTCAATAAATATAAAAGCAAACTTCTCTACACAAAACGGCATGAATGCCATAGCATCAGCTCCTGTAATTATCTATGGCCCTAACCAGATAAATGATCTGAATTTTAATGCGGTTACAAAAAATAACCAAATAGAATACACCACCGGGTTTTCCCAATTTAAAAGCGGAACATTTGCCATGTATGCAACTTCCCTTCACGGAAGTATTTCAAATAATCTTATCAACTTTTCATTGCACATAAAAGACCCAAATGCAAAAAATAAATACCACATTTCCGGCACACTAAGCCAGCCTTCACCAGATAATTATAATTTTCAAATAAAGCCTGACAGCCTGGTGCTGAATTATGAGCCATGGTCAGTAAATCAAAACAATGTAATACAACTTTTAAACGGAGACATCGTTGCCAATAATTTTACGCTGGCTAAAGGGGTTCAGCAATTAACCCTAAACAGTCTTGGCTCCGGCAGCAACAGGCCGCTTAGCATTGATTTTAAAAATTTCGATATAGCCACACTTACAGCGTTTGTTCAAACAGATTCTTTACTTGTAAATGGTTCGGTAAATGGAAACATCCTGGTAAAGAATTATAAAACCCAACCCACCTTCACCAGCGATGTTACCATAAATAATCTTAGTATTTATAAAGACACCTTAGGAAATGTTACGGCACAGGTGAGTAATAACACCGCCAATGTTTATAATGCCAATATTGTTTTAACGGGCAGAGGTAATGATGTGAAGGCTTCAGGCGTTTATTATGTAAAGCCCGGTAATAACAGCAGCTTCGATTTTAATATGGATATTGCACGCCTCCAGATGAAAGCCATTGAAGGCCCCTCTATGGGAGCTATCAGCAATGCATCGGGCAGCCTTAACGGGAATATTACTTTAAAGGGAACAATGGATAACCCTATCCTGCGTGGCAAAATAAATTTTGATAGTACCGCTTTTAACCTGGGTGTACTAAACAGTTATTTCAAAATAAATAATGAAAGCCTTACCATAGATAATAATGGATTTGCTTTTGACACTTTCATTGTACAGGATAGCACTAACAACAATCTTGTTGTTGATGGAAGAGTTAATACCGTTGATTTCCGCAACTACGCTTTCAACCTTAAAGTAAATGCTGACAACTTCCAGGTAATGAATACCACTAAAAAAAGGGGGAGTATTTATTACGGCAAAATGGTAGTAACAACAGCTCTTAATATCAGGGGAACAAATGATGAGCCCGTTGTGGATGGATCATTAACAGTAAATGATAAAACTGATTTTACAGTGGTTATGCCCCAGGCCGAACCCGGCTATGTAGAAAGAGAAGGGATAGTTCGGTTTGTAGATCTTGATGCGACGCCTGAAGATTCATTGTTCATGCTGCCTTACGATTCTTTAAATGTTTCCCGCCTTGTTGGTTTTGATATTTCTACCAATATCACCATAGACAGGAATGCGCAATTCACTTTAATTGTAGATGCCGCTAATGGCGATTTTATAAACATGAAAGGTGAAGGTTTATTGAGCGCCGGTATTGACCCCAGCGGCAAAATTACATTGGTGGGTTCTTATCAATTAGATGAAGGCGCTTATGAATTATCTTTTAATTTTTTAAGAAGAAGATTTGACATACAAAAAGGCAGCAGGATTTTATGGACCGGCGAACCAACCAACGCTGACATTGATGTTTCGGCAGTATACATTGCTAATGCATCTCCGCTCGACCTGGTAGCCAATCAAATAACTACTACCGATGTTACTGTTAGAAATACTTATCGCCAAAGGTTGCCTTTTGAAGTTTGGCTATCCATGAAAGGCGATCTTTTAAAGCCTGCGGTAACATTTGATATAAGGCTTCCTGAAGACAAAAGCTACATCGTATCAAAAGATATTATTTCAGCAGTACAAAATAAATTATTACAAATAAGAGAAGAACCCGGTGAAATAAATAAACAGGTGTTCGCTCTTTTATTGCTTAGCCGCTTTGTAAATGAAAATCCTTTTGATAACAGTAATGGAGGATTGGATCCTGCAGAATTTGCAAGAGAAAGTGTAAGCAAACTTCTTAGCGAACAATTAAACAATTTAGCAGGCGGCTTAATAGCAGGTGTGGATATTAATTTTAACCTCACCACAACAGCAGATTATACAACAGGTGAAAAATTCAACAGAACAGACCTTACTGTGGGGCTAACAAAAAGATTATTGGGTGACCGCTTAACGGTAACTGTAGGCAACAACTTTGAGCTTGCCGGGCCAAAGGTGGCAAATGGAAAAAATGCCAGCAGTACTGTTGTAGGGGATGTTGCACTTGATTATAATGTTAGCAGGGATGGCAGGTACATTTTAAGGGTCTACAGGAAAAACCAATATGAAGGGGTTATTGAAGGATATATAATTGAAACAGGGGTAGGATTTATTATCAATGCGGACTATGATCATTTTAAAGAGTTATTACAAAGATCAAAACAGAAGAAGAATCGTAAAACCCCGGTAACAACACCTTCTTCTGATAAAACAAATATTCCTGATCCTGGTAAAACTGACATTCGTAAATAAAAGAATTAATGAACACTGTTTTAAAACCTGCACTACTTATTTTAATTGTATTATTTGCTTCATGCAGTAACACAAGGCACCTACCCCCCGGCGACGCTTTGTATACAGGTGCAACAGTAAAAATTACTGACAAGGATCTATCAACAAAAAATAAGAAGACCTTACAGCAGGACCTTGAGGGTTTAACACGCCCAAAACCTAACACCAAATTTTTAGGAATGCGGCTTAAACTTTCATTTTTTAACCTGGCAGGCGACCCCAAGAAAAAAGGTTTTATAAGAAAATTTTTAAGAAAATTTGGAGAGCCCCCTGTTTTATTAAGCGATGTTAACCTGGAAAATAACAGTAAAGTGCTGAAAAATAATCTTGAGAACAAAGGATATTTTCATGCAGCCGTAAGCGGTGATACAACTGTAAAAAATAAAAGAGCACATGCCACCTACACTGTAAACACAGGCGCTCTTTATACAATAAAAGATATTGTATTTCCGAAAGACACTGTTAGTCAATTGGGAGTAGCTATAAAAAATACTGCATCAAAAACACTGATAAAAACAGGCGTTCCATTTAACCTTGACCTGATAAAAGGTGAAAGACTTAGAATAGATGCAGCATTAAAAGAAATAGGTTATTATTTTTTTAGTCCCGATTATCTTTTGATAGATGCCGACAGTACCATCGGTAACAACATGGTTAATTTATATATAACCATAAAATCCAATACACCTCTGGCGGCAAGAAAACCATACACTATTAACGAGATATATGTTTACTCCAATTATACCTTAAGCACTGCCGCTATTGATACATCGCATGCTTATGAAGAGTTTTATAAGGGCTACTATGTTATTGATAAAGAAAAAATGTTCAAGACAAATTTGTTTGAGCATGTAATGCAGTTCAGGCCGAATGATCTTTATAATAGAAAAGCGCATAACCTGGCACTTAACAGGTTGATAAATCTTGGTGTTTATAAATTTGTGAAGAACCGCTTTGAAGTTGACCCATATACTGATGAGCTGAATACCTTTTATTATTTAACACCATTGCCTAAAAAAACATTACGGGCCGAGATTTCGGGTAATACAAAATCAAATTATAATGCAGGTTCAGTATTTAGTGTTAGCTGGAGAAATAAAAATTTTTTAAGAGGAGCCGAATTATTTGCCGTTAATGCCTATGTGGGTTCTGAAGTTCAAATCAGTGGCAGGCAGCAAGGTTTTAATACAAATAAGCTCGGCGGTGAAATATCTATCACTGTTCCAAAATTTATAATTCCATTCTTTGTATTTAATACAAACGGAGCTTACGTTCCAAAATCGTATGCACGCATAGGCTACGACCTGCTTAACAGGACAAAATTATATACATTAAATTCTTTCCGTGCAGACCTCGGCTATACATGGAAGCCTAATGTACGCAAGGATTATAAATACAATCCTATCTCTATAAATTATGTACAGCCAATTAATATTACCCAGCGATATTTAGATAGTATACCACATGATTTTACTTTAAAGAAAGCCATAGAAAAACAGTTTATAATAGGTTCCAATGCAACTTATAGTTACGATGAAATAATTGATGACCCCAATGGAAGAGGATGGTTTGTACTTACCAATTTAGATCTCTCGGGAAATGTAATCGGGCTGTTTACCAACCCCGATCTTAAAAACGGGGATACTATTAAATTTTTTGGCGCTCCTTATGCCCAATACGTAAAAGCAGAAGTTGATGTTCGTCTTTATTCACGTCTTGGCCCTAAAACAATATGGGCTCACAGGATTGACCTTGGTTTTGGTTTACCACATGGAAACTCTTACGAGCTCCCATTTATAAAACAATTCTTTATAGGAGGAACCAATAGCCTTCGCGGATTTAGAAGCAGGACACTGGGACCTGGAACATACAGGCCATTAAATGCTGACAGCACTAATTTTTATCCCGATCAGTCAGGTGATATAAAGCTTGAAATTAATACTGAACTGAGGCAGAAGATATCCGGCATATTAGAGTGTGCAATATTTGCAGAAGCAGGAAATATCTGGCTCAAAAATAAAAATCCAAATAAACCCGGTGCTGAATTCACTAATAAATTCCTTTCGCAACTGGCTGTGGATGCCGGTATTGGCATAAGGTTTAATATGCAGATACTGATACTTCGCTTTGATGTTGCTGTGCCTTTAAGAAAGCCATGGGTTGTACCGCCACCAACTACCTTACAACAAATTAATTTTAGAAGCCAGGCATGGAGAAAAGAGAATATCGTATTTAATCTTGCTATTGGTTATCCGTTTTGATTATTATAATAAATAGGCAATCTCTAAAGGTTTTAGAAAGTTTCAGGTACTATTATTATCATAACTCATATCCACATAAAAAACCCTCTGCTATTTGCAGAGGGCTCATTTTATGTATTAATTTTATCTATTAATAATTGCTAAGTTTCATCTCCACTCTCCTGTTCTTAGCTTTACCCGCTGCAGTTTTATTGCTTGCAATGGGTCTGTCTGATCCATATCCTTCTGTTGTCATTCTGCTTTCATCTATTCCTTTGCTTACTAAATATGCTTTCACCGCATTTGCACGGTCATGAGAGAGTACATGATTTTTTTCCTGCGTTCCGGTAGTATCTGTATGCCCGGCAATATCTACTTTATAACTTGGGTTATCCTGCAATATCTTAACTACATTATCTAAAGAAGAATAAGATTTAGCCAGTAATTTGGAACTGCCTGTTGCAAAGAAAATATTTCTTGCAGCAAGATTTACTTTTTCAATTACTTCCGGTGCAATTACAGGGCATCCAAAGTTGGATGCAGGTCCTGCTTCGTTAGGACACTTATCTTCTTCATCGTTTACACCATCATTGTCAGTGTCAGGAATAGGACATCCCTGGTATCTTGCAACACCCGCAACATCAGGACATTTATCTTCTTCATCATTAATTCCATCTTTATCACGGTCTGGTATGGGGCATCCATGATATCTTGCTAAACCCGCAACATCAGGACAATTATCGTCTTTATCTGCAATACCATCGCTATCACGGTCAGGGCAGCCATTTAATGAAGCTGGGCCAGCCTGGTCAGGGCAAGCATCTAAACTATCTACAATACCATCGCTATCGCGGTCTGACGGAGGTACCACTACAGGTATAATAACTTCTTTAGGCGCTACTTGCCTGTCTTTGCCAATATTACCGGCAATACCTATGCTATGATATAAATGTGATGTTGCCTGGTCAGTAACTGCAAATCTGTATTGAGAATTAATAATAATAAAAGCTTCATCAAATAAGCTTATTTGTACACCGGCACCAACAGGCAGAAATGCTGCAAAGTGGCTTAAGTATTTACTTGCACCAACTCCAAAATCAGCAAAGGGAACAACCCAATATTTATCGCTTAATAATTTCACATTTACGCCTGCTGTAGCTTCCAACAACAAATTACTGCCAAAACGAGGCAGGTTAGCAATAGGATAATCAACAAAAGATCCTCCCAAGGTTCCTGTAAAATCAACATGATTAGCAAGCCCCTTTAAATAGCTAAGCGAAAGCCCAGGGTTCATTCTGCCGGTTTTAAAGAAATTTTTATTCCTTATAACACTTCCTAATCCATTCTTTTTTATGTCAGCAGCTGTTTGAAAATCACTTAGAAAAAAGTTTATCCCTAGTGTAGAACGTTTACGATTATCTGCTTTTTGTGCAAAACTACTGGCACATAATGCTATAATAAAAAATGGTAAAATTAATTTCTTCATATAAAGTAAGTTTTCTTATTCGGGCAAAAATAGTGGCTTAGTTTCAAAACAAGAAATTATTTACCCACATAATGTTATTGTCTATCAACCGTATGTTTTTAATATTGGTATATATAATTAATAATCTTACCTGCGGCGAAGTTTTCCTAATACTTCAACTTTTACTTTTGTTACTCCGCTCAATACAAAGCCAAGTTTCTCTGCTGCGGTTTTTGAAAGATCTATCAACCGTTTATTTTTAGCATGTAGCCGGTCGTTGATATAAACAATTACAGATTTATCATTTTTAACATTGGTTACTTTTACCCAGGTACCAAGTGGTAATACATTGCAGGCAGCAGTAAATTTTAAAGAACTGAAAGTATTGCCATTCGCCGTTTGCCTGCCATTGAATTTTTTTGCATAAAAACTTGCTATCCCATATTTAATAACTATCTGTTTAGGAGAAGATGGCGGTTTTGTTTTTATGATTGAAGAGTCCTCTTTTGTTAATGAATCTTTGGGATGCTGTGCAGCAAGCTTTTGGTTAATAAAAAGAAATAGAAAAAGGAAAACAAAAGTAAAACGGGTAAGTTTATGCACCAGAGATATTATCATGATTAAAAAATTCAAATATGCACAGCTCGCTAATTATGCTCAAAATAAAGGATATCAAACAGATTATCTGCCTGCAAAGTATTTTTCTCTTAGAATTTTATCTTCACCATAAATATCATCATAGAAAACAATTTTTCCATCTTTGCCCTCGCAGGTAAAATACCGTATAAATAATGGAATACGGTTTTTTACAATAATTCTTTTTCTTACTTTATTAGCCAGCCATGTTTTTATGGAATCTATATTATAGGACGGTGCATTGCCGGGTTTCTGATGTATGCTGTCGTTTTCTGCAATATAAAAAGCAAGCTTTTCCCATTCCTGTACACGTACACAACCATGGCTTAATGCCCTTGCAGTGTTTTTAAAAAGATAACGCTGGTTTGTATCGTGAAGATAAACGCTGTATGGATTATTAAAATTAAATTTTAAAATTCCCAACGCATTGTCGTCGCCGCTTCCCTGCACAATTTTATAAGGAATGCCTTTGGTATACTTTTCCCAGTTTACAGAATAGGGGTCTACAGTTTCTCCTTTTGAATCAACTAAATTAAACCCCTTGCGTGCTAAATACCCTGCATTTTTTTTCATAGCCGGCAAAATATCTTTTTTAATAATACTGTTTGGTATGGTCCACTGCGGATAGGTTACCATATCTGTTATCTCGCTATTAAGAGCGGGAGTACGGGTTGCGGGCTTGCCAACAATTGTTTTTGATTCAAATACAGTTGTGTCATTATCAATTACACGCAAATAATAACCCGGCAGGTTTACCCAGATATATTTTACAGGCAGTTGATCAGGCAATTGTTTGTAACGGTCAAGATTAATCGCAATTTTTTTGAATCGCTCAACATCACTTGCATTTAAATTCCGGATAAGCGACGAGGTAATTTTTCCATCCGGCTTGATGCCTTTATATTTTTGATAATTTTTAATAGCATTGGCAATGTGTGCAGAATCTACATATTTAATTCCGGAATCGATGTACCCGCTTTCGTGTAATCTTTTTTCCAAATTTTTTATAAATGCAAGAGAATCTTTATAAGGATAGGCTACATAAGTATATATTCTTCTATCCATACTTTCTGAGAATTTTTTAATTCCCTCCTTTAATTCTGTATAGCCTTTATGTTTAGGTTCAAGCGTATGTATTACCGAGATAAGAGATCTATTTTCAATTAGCGTATTTAAATTCTTAATAAAAAAATCATTGGTTAAGGTAGAATCTGAAGATAATGAAATACTGTCCGGCAATAATCTTCCCTGTTTTAAATGTTTTGATATTTGCATAAATGCATCACTCAGCATAAGCTCTGCTTTCGTCCATACGTTTGCATCGGTTTTTGCCAAAGAATCTTTTGTAAGTATGGTTTTTATGGTTACAAGATCTTTATAATGGTAATCCTGGGGGAAAAGTCCATAACCCTCACAGTCTTTAATAAAATTATATAATGAATCAGCTACCGGTTCCCATTTTTCGTTTTTGCTCCAGATATTTATGTAATTATTTTTGTGATAGAATGAATCTACAATTGAAGTGAGGCTTAGCCTTATGGAATCATTGATTTTTCCATTATTGTCTAAAGCATATTGTAAAACCTCCTTAACATTTTCTGTAACCTTTGCATCCATCTCTTCAGGTACAGCAACAATTTGCTTTTCAATTGCCGCATGTTTGTTTTTACATGAAAAGAGAAAACCAAAAAAAATAAGTGAGATGAAAATCAAATGAGACCTTCTAAATTGGAACATATAACTTTTAAAAATTGATACCTTAGCTGAAATTGTTTTGGTAGATACTTTAAACTAAGTTTTGAATATGACTGTTAAAATAAGATTTCAATGGCAGATATTAGCAGTGTTGGCAGTAATATTTTCCACATCAAATATTTTATTTGCACAGGATACCATTTTAAATAAATATGGCTTATGGGTAATAAAAGATGCCGGTACATTAAACTCTACTACCAGGGCTGATAGTAATAAACTAATGGTAGATATAAAAAAATTAATACCCAATATTATTTTTGATTTGCGCTATGCAACTACAAATAATTTTATGCATAGAAAATTGTATCCCACTGTTACCACCGCATTTATAAGGTTGGCCGCAGCAAAAGCTTTGCAACGTGTACAAACTGAATTAAACATATTGGGGCTGGGGTTAAAAATATTTGATGCCTATAGACCCTATTCCGTTACAGAAAAAATGTGGCAGCCTATAAAGGATGAACGTTATGTTGCCGATCCAAAAAAAGGAAGCGGCCACAACCGCGGCATTGCTGTTGATCTTACGCTTGTTAATTTAAAAACTAAACAAGAATTACTGATGGGTACCGGCTTTGATAATTTCAGCGATACAGCGCATCAAAACTTTACCGCTTTGCCGCAGGAAATATTACAGAACCGGAATATGCTAAAAAGGCTTATGGAAAAATATGGGTTCAAACCTTTAGAAACCGAATGGTGGCATTACAGCTTACCCAATGCAAAAGATTTTGAATTACTGGATGTAAATTTTAAAAAGCTGAAGAAAATTACAGCATCACAAAGACACTGATATTTTTTTGTTAAGCAACAGTAAATCAGCTAAAACAATTGCCGTAGCTGCTTCCAGCACTACGGGAACTCTTAAAGCAATACAAAGATCATGGCGGCCTTTTACTGAAAAAGATTCTACATTGCCGGATTCTATATTTAATGTATGCTGTTCCTGCGGAGTAGAAGATGTTGGCTTGATAGCAATTCTAAAAACGATTTCATTACTATTGGTTATTCCCCCTACAATACCACCTGCATGATTGGTACTTGTTTTACCTTCTGCATTTTCAATAGCATCATTGTGTTTACTGCCAAACATTTTTGCAGCAGCGAAACCGGTTCCGAATTCGATACCACGAACTGCAGGTATCGCAAATACAGCATGGCTTATTAATGATTCGGCAGAATCAAAAAACGGCTCGCCCAAACCAATGGGTAATCCATTTACACGGCATTCAACAATCCCGCCTATCGAATCTTTTGCATCAATAGCTTTCTGTAATCCTTTGTCAAGATCCGTTTCTCCGCCGATCTCTAAAATTGTTGATTCAACTTTTATTACTCCTAATATTTTTTTGGCAACAATTCCCGCCGCAACCAATGCAACGGTTAATCTTCCGCTGAAATGCCCGCCACCCCGGTAATCCTGGAATCCATTAAATTTTTTAGCGGCAACAAAATCTGCATGTCCCGGTCTGGGTACAGCCCTTTGTTTTTCATAATCGGCGCTCCTTGTATTACTGTTCTTAAATAAAATAGTAATGGGCGCACCCGTAGAGGTATTATTAAAAACCCCGCTTACAATTTCGGGGGCATCGTCTTCTTTTCTCGGTGTAGTGCCCTTGGCACCTGCTTTCCTTCTTTCCAGGTCGGCAGAAAAATCTTCAACTCTTAACGGGATACCTGCCGGGCAGCCATCAATTACTACGCCTACATATTCGCCGTGCGATTCACCGAAAATGCTTACTCTAAATAATCGTCCAAATGAATTCATTATAAAATCTTTTTAAATCCTGAAAATCTACCCAAATCGTGGTTCAGAAAATTAATACCCATATTCTTTTAACTGTAATTCATTATCTCTCCACTTCGGGCGCACTTTTACAAAGAGTTCTAAAAATACTTTTCTTCCCAGGAACTGTTCAATGTCTTTTCTTGCCTGGGTTCCTAATTCTTTTATCATTTTACCTCCTTCTCCCAAAACAATTCCCTTTTGTGTTTCTCTCTGTAAAATAATATCTGCTCCAATCTTTACCAATGTATGTTTCTCTTTAAACTCTGTTACCAGCACTGCGGCATGATATGGAATTTCATCCTGGTACAAATAAAATATTTTTTCCCTGATCAATTCTCCCACAAAAAATTTTGTTGGCAGGTCACTTAAATTATCATCTTCATAAAAAGGTGCGCCTTCAGGTAAAAGCTCTAAAATTGTTTTCAGCAATTCATCAATGCCTTTTTTTCTGAGGGCAGAAATTACTGCAGTGGCTTTACAATAACGCTGGTGCTGAAAAAATTCTTTTGCCTTATTTATTTCTTCTTCCCTTACTATATCAGCTTTATTAATAATAACAATTGCAGGAACTTTTAAATGCAGGGAAGAAAAAATTTCATTTGCTTCCTGCAAGTCATCTTTTATGTCAACAATTAATAGTGCTACATCGGCATCTTCCAGGCTGCCTTTCACCGCTTGCATCATTTTTTCGTGAAGCTTATATTTAGGCTCTATAATACCCGGTGTATCTGAAAATATAATTTGATAATCATCAGCAGTTAAAATGCCTTTTATGCGATGACGTGTAGTTTGCACTTTAGGGGAAACAATGGCAAGCTTCTCTCCTATCAATGCATTAAGCAGTGTGCTTTTGCCTGCATTGGGCTTACCAAAAATATTTACGAACCCTGATTTCATACTTTACAAAAGTACGCAAATAAAAAAAGCCCGTGGTGTGGCTGGTTTTATACAATTATGTTAGAGGATGAAGTACAATGCATGATACTTCTTATAAATTTATTCGTAGCCGCTTTTTATTACTGTCTGCGTCATTTTAAAACGTCCATTGGCTTTTACAACATGCGAAGAGTGAGCCGGTATAATAATACCCTGCCCGCATTCAAGAGCATTACTTTTTTTATCGATTATTATTTCTGCGTTGCCTTCTATTATCTGGATAAAAGTATCAAATGGAGAAATTTTTTCAGTTAATGCTTCGCCGGTATCAAAAGAAACCACGGTAACATTTCCCGTTGTTTTTTTCATTATCGTTTTACTTAGCACGGAATTAGGGATATACTCAATTAATTCAACAATAATTTGCGCCTCTGCTTTGTCCATACCCTCATACCCATCATTTCCTGTTGACCTTTCAATTATGACCGTTTTCCCATTTTCATTTTGCTGCATAACTATAAAGATAATTAATTTTAGCAGTTAGCGGGTTACAGAATATTATAAAACTGTTATCCAGAGAAGTTATAAGGTGTGTAGATTGATAACAAGATACGAAATAATACAATGCTCTATTTTCTAAAAAGGAGGATATAACAGATAATGTATATACGTGAATTATATAACTCTTTTGCAGAACCATATAACTTGTTTCGTGTATTTAAACTCAACTTTGTTCTACTCAAAATGCCCTTTTTAATTTTTTAACTTCCCGGTATAGAATTAGTTTCCTGATTTTAATTTTATTTTATTAATCACTCCTTTGCTAACAAAAAAGAAAATATTAATCTTAGATGATTATCCTGAATTGCTGGATGCATTAAAAATATTTTTAGAAGGACAATTATACCAGGTGTGTACTGTTACTTCAAAAGAATTACTTGCAGCAGAACTTAAGCGCTTTAAACCCGATCTGATTATTCTGGATGTTTTTATAAATGGCATTGCCCATGGAAGAGAAATTTGTAAGATCATAAAATCCGATATCGAAACCAAGCATATCCCGGTACTATTAATGTCTGTCAGTTCAAAAGGTTTGGAAAATTTTCAAGAATGCCAAGCGGATGCAATTATAGAAAAGCCTTTCGATCTTTCTGAATTTCTTCAACAGATAAAAACATTAGTTAACGCATTTACCGAAAAGAGAATTACTCAAAGAAAGGATAAGAATTTTCAATTCGGATACGCTTTAAAAAAAAAACAGGTACAGGAAACTAAAGGCCTTATTCCAAGGAGTGAAACAGGATTATTCGTGACGTCTACCGGAATAAACATTCCAGGAATTATGTAACTCTTTTTATATTAAAGTAATTCTTATATCTGGAAAGTAATTGTTTTAGGTTTCCTGGTTTTCAAAAATGGATGGATATTGGAAAAAACCGCCGGGTGCAAAGCCTAAGCGGTTTTTTTTTATTATCGTAATTAACAGATCCTACACCGCATAGCGGATAATAAAGCGGACAACTCCATTAGATTCATTGGTCACGGCTTTCCAAATAATAGGAGGAATTATATAAATTATTTTGATAATTCTATAATTAATTTCCTCCGTTTAAACTCACCTTTGCTATTGTAATTGTAATGTTAGTTTTAGATGATTAAATAATCCTATGAGTGTAAAAGCCGTTTAATGTAAAACATTAAACGGTTTTTTAATTGCTGGTATATTAACTTAATTATGAGGGGGGAATAATATTATACACTTTTGCGAGGGTACTAATATCAATAATATTACTACAGCGAAGCTTATCAAATATTCTTGCTTTATGAGTACCTACCGTGGAGGGTTGCAGTGCTAATACCTGGCATATTTCTGCTAATGATTCGCCCCTGATAAGATGCAAAACAATTTCAAACTCCCTGGGGGATAAGTTATCAAACGGGTTGTTTGATTTTTTACCAAGCGCCTCTTCAGCAAGGGAATGGTTTAATTCCGGGCTTATGTACCTTTTACCATTTATCACATTATCAAGAGCGCTTTTAATTTCCGCTTCACCCGACGCCTTGCTTAGATATCCCTTTGCGCCAATCTGTAAATATTTTTTAGCATAAATTTCTTCTGCATTCATGCTGAATATTAAAATGTTTGCTCCAGGTTTTAACGCAATAATATTACTCACCAAACCAAACGAATCAGTACCAGGCATATTTGCATCCAACACTATCAGATGGTAATCTTTCTCTTTAATTTTTTCAAAAGCGGCATCTCCATCTGATACCTCGTCAATAACTGAATGGGCAACATAATTCGCTATAAATATTTTTAACCCTGTTCTTATTATTTCATGATCATCTGCAAGTAAAACGTTTAACATTTTGTAGTTTTTAAAAATTTTATACCTCAGACTCATTATGGTCGATCAGTAACAAATCCGCTTTATTAAAAGTTATAGATAATGAAGTTCCCTTACCCTGTTCAGAAGCTAACTGCACAATGCCATTATATAATTCGCTACGGCTTTTAATATTAGTGATGCCAACACCGTTTTTCCTCTTAGCTGTGTCAAAACCAATGCCATTATCGGTTATCGAAAGTAAAAGCTTACCATAATTATCTTCAATGTTTATATTAATTTCTTTAGCCTCTGCATGTTTTAATGCATTATTTATTTGCTCCTGAACAATTCTAAAAATGTTCAGTTTAAATTTTTCATCTAAGCCCTCTTCTATAAAATGGCTTGCTGTAACTAAAATTTTTATAGGGTGTACGAGCATTATCTCTTCAGTAAGATCTATAATAGCATCTGCTAATCCCATTTCTTTTATTAAAGGGGTGATGAGTGTTTTAGATAACTTTCTTATTTCTTCAATTGCATTTAATGTAAAATCAGATGCACTGGTTAGTAATGACTCCTTGTTTTCCTCATCTTTTTTTGCCATATCAATATACAGCCGTGTTGCCCCTAACAGCTGGTTAACATTATCATGCAGCTCTCTTCCAATTTCTGACCGTTCACTTTCCTGGGCACTATATACAGCATCTGTAATCTCCTTCTGCTTTATTATTTTTTCAAGCTCTACTTTTTCTTCCAGCGCTTTTTGTATGGTAATATCGGTTTGCAATGCAAAGAACTGATAAATGTTACCATCCTTATCAAACATTGGCTGCAGCTGCACCCTGACAATAAATTTCTTCCCGGTTTTAGAATAGTTAAGGATCTCGAATACAAAAGATTCTTTTTTTTCTATTTGCTCTTTTACCCAATCAATAACTTCCACATTTGTTTCAGGCCCCTGCAAAAATTGCAATGGATTTTTGCCAATAACTTCGTCCAGTTCGTAACCACACATTTTTGTAAAAGCATCATTTACCCATACAACATTTTGATCTTTATCGCTTATTACAACTCCATTGATTGTTTCTTTTGCAATCATGGATAATTTTTTCAACTCAGTTTCTGCAAGTATCTTCTCGGTGATATCTGTTATTACTCCGAAATGCTGTTTAATTTCTCCCCTGCCATCGTACACTGGTTGTAATTGAAGCGAAACCCAGATGGGCTTACCTAATTTAGTATGATAAATCCTATCGCCTGTAAAAGAAATGCCTTTAGCCATTTTCATTTCAACCTCCTGAAAAATTCTGGCATCAGGATTTTTCCCATATAATAAATCCGGAGGCTTTTTTCCAATTGCATCCTCTAAAGTAAATCCTGTAATTTTTGTAAATGCATCATTAACCCATTGAATTATTCTATCCTTATCTAATATGAAAATACCGCTAAGAGTATGTTTTGCTACCAATGAAAGTTTTTCAATTTCATCGTCAGCAATTTTTTTCTCTGTAACATCTCTTGAATTTACTACGATACCATTTATTGCAGGGTCATCCAACATGTTTGTCATTGAACCTTCGATCCATCTCCATTCGCCCAATGCGTTTTTGATGCGAAAAGGAAGTACGATTACAAACTTTTCTGCACCTATTACTGTTTTACTTGGCGTCGGCTTTTGAACATCATCCGGATGCATACATATAGTTCCACTTTCCCCTAAAAAAAATTCCGGATCATACCCTAATATTCTTTTGCAACTTGGACTAACATATGTATAATTTCCTTCTACATCTAAAATGGCTAAAAGATCAGAACTGTTCTGAACAAGAGATTTAAATCTTTGATCACTCAATTAAACTTTTTCCTCTGCATTTTTTCTTTCAGTTATATCATGAGATGCACCCATAAGACGGATAGCTTTACCTTTCCCATCCCGTATTATATAACCACGGTCTTTTATAAATCCGATGGTTTTATCCTCCCTTATTATTCTAAATTCCACCTCAAATAATTCTTCACTATCAGAGCTGATTAATTCCTTAAGAATGTGTTCTATCTTTTTGCGGTCTTCAGGATGGACTCTTGAGGACCAGTCTTCTATTGTGCCATCTTCTTCCCCATTTTTGCTTTTAAATATTTTTTGCCAGCCCTCGATGTTTCTATATACTTCGCCGGTTATCAGATCCCAATCCCATATCATATCATGCGTTGCCTTACTTATCAGGGAGAACCGGGTATTGCTTATCTGAAGGGCATCGAGATTCTTTTTTCTTTCTATACTATATCTAACTGTTTTTTCCAATAAGCTTAACGTATAATCCCCTTTAATTAAAAAGTCCTGCGCTCCCAGTGTAATGGCATTAAGTGCAATTTTTGTATCTGACAATCCTGAATAAATAATAACAGGTATTGCGGGTTTAATTTTTATTAATTCTTTAAATGACTCCAGTCCTGAGCTATCCGGCAAAAAAAGATCCAGAAATATCAAGGAGAAGTTCTTCCTGCTTAAATAATTAATCCCTTCCGTAAGCGTGTCCACGATCGTAACATCAGCGATCAATAAATTAGTGCTTAATAAATTTTCGTGCAGCAGCAGCTGATCGCCGGGATTATCCTCGATAATTAAAATGGTTTTATATAGGCGTTTTTCCATTAATTATTTTTAGGATAGGTTACACATTGTATCCAAAACCTTTCGATGGAATTAATGGCCGTTGTAAAATCTTTTAGATTTCCAGGCTTAACAATATAACAGTTTGCATGATTGTTATATGAATAAGCTATATCTTTTTGAAGAGATGATGTAGTAAGTATTACAACCGGGATCTTTTTTAAAACCTCATCATTTTTTACGAAATGCAAAACTTCTTTTCCATCTATTTTGGGCAGATTAATATCAAGTAAAATAAGATCGGGCAATGTCTCATGGGCATAATCACCTTCTAATTTTAAAAACTGTAATGCCTCTTCTCCATTTTTTATCACCTTTATTTCGGAACGTATATCATTGTTTTTAAGTGCTTCTATTGTAAGCTCTGCATCGCCTTCATTATCTTCTACTAATAATAATATTCTGGGTTCATTTTTCATCTTTTTTTAGGGTTTTATTGTTTATTTGAGAATCGTTTTTATCAGTTGTTAATTTAGAAATGGTAAAATAAAATTTACTTCCCTGGCCTTTTACTGACTCCACCCATATTTTACCGCCATGTAATTCAACAATTTTTTTACAGATCGCCAATCCTATTCCCGTTCCCTCATACTCTTTCCTGTCATGCAGCCTTTGAAAAATAATAAATATCTTTTCAAAAAATTTTGGGTCCATCCCTATCCCATTATCCTGCACATAGAATTGCCATTCAGTGGGCGCTTCAATAGCACCTATTTCTATTACGGGTTTTACATTACTCTTGTATTTTATTGCATTGCTGATAATGTTTTGAAACAACTGCAAAAGCTGGGATTCGTTGCCATAAACCTTAGGAAGAGAGTGAACATTTATTAAAGCCTGCGATTCATCAATTGCCGCTTTTAAAGCCAGGCGTGTGTTAGCTATAGTATCGTTTAGATCAATAACGTGATGATCCTCCATTACGGAACTTATCCTGGAAAATTCCAGCAGGTCAAGTATAAGTATTTTCATCCTGGCAGCGCCATCTACAGCAAAATTTATGTATTTCTGTGCGGTTACATCAAGTTGCTGATCGTATTTTTGTTGTAATAGCTGCAAAAAGCTGGTTACCATTCTCAAGGGTTCCTGCAGGTCATGCGAAGTAACGTAGGCATATCTTTCGAGCTCTGCATTGGATGCTTCAAGTTTTTTAGCCTGCTTCAGTAAATTTTCATTCAGTTTGTTTACACGAATTTCAGAATGTTTGCGTTCTGTAATATCCTTAAAATAAACTGCAAGTCCATCGCCCGAAGGATAAGCGCTTATTTCATACCAGTTATTTAAAGCGGAATAATAATCTTCAAAATGTACTACCTCATTGGTATCAACTGCCTGATGATATTTCTTATAAGATTCTGACTCAATGCTATCCGAAAATATATCCCATAAATAATTGCCAACTATTTCATCTTTGGAAACCTTAAGCATTTTTTCTGCCTGGCTGTTCCAATACGTAACTGCCCAGTTTTTATCCACTGCAAAAAATGCATCCCCGATACTTTCAAGAATAATATTTTTTTCTTTTAAAACCTGGGTAACTGCGAGTTCGGCTCTTCTTCTTTCCTCATCTTCCTGTTTAAGTTTGGTAACATCCTGCATTGCACCGATCATACGATAAGCGCCTTTATCATCCCTTAGCAATATACCTCTGTCTAAAACATAAGCTACGGAATCATCTGCACGCATATAACGGTAATCGTCTGTCCAGTTAGATTGGTCACTATTGATAATTTTATTTAACCTGCTCTCAATGATCCTTTCTTTGTCTTGCGGATGAATATGATCTGCCCAGTCAGAAAATGTTCCTACATTATTTTTAATATGATATCCAAACAGTTCCTGAAAACCATCGCCCAGGTACAATTCTTTTGTTTTTATATCCCAATCCCATATGGCATCAAATGTTGCTTTACTAACATTTATAAACCGCTCATTACTTTTTAATAATTTTTCTTCAGCCTTTTTTTTATCGGTGATATCAACCCCTATTGAACTTAACCTTTCTTCTCCTTCGGCGGTATAAAAAGCAGAAGTTGTAAAAGATACAGGAAAGCGTTCTCCTGTTTTCCTTATTCCATAAACTTCACCAACTGCCACACCCGTTTTTTTCCTTGTCTTTATTGCTTCTACATAACCAGGATAATTCACTTCCAGTACATCCTTTCGGTTTAGTACAAGTAATTCTTCTTTTGTGTAACCCAGCGTTTTACATGTGGTGTTATTTACTTCAAGGATATTTCCCTCGGTATCCGAAAGCAAAAATGCGTTCATCGGATTATCAATAATTGCTTTGTACTTAGCATGACTTTCTTTTAACCGGAGTTCTGCCAGTTTTCTTTCTGTAATGTCTATCAGTATTCCATCACAAATTTCTTCACCCGTTACTTCATCTTTTCGCAAAGAAATATTTTCAATAACATATACCAGGCTTCCATCTTTACATTTTAAAACAACTTCGTAGTTATATAATTTTTTCTGGCCTATTACATTATCAATAAAATTATGGCGGTCTTTTTCCGAAAAATAAAGTTCAAATGCATTTATCTCAAGCAGCTCTTGTGATGAATCATATTTAAGCATTTTTGCAAATGCCTCGTTACAATTTAATATTACACCATTTATGGTAGACAGATAAACCCCGGCAAGGTTTTGCTCAAACAAAGTGCGGTATTTTTGCTCGCTTTTTATAAGTTTAATCTCGGCTTCCTTTTTTTCAGTAATATTTTGTATCAGCGACAGGATACCTTTTACATTGCCATCATTATCCTTCAATACAGAATTGAACCAGTTACACCATATTACCCGGCCATCCCTGGTATAATTCCTATGCTGCAATTCGATCTTTTCTATTTTCCCGGCTAACATTTTTTCTACAATGCTCATCACTTCCGGCAGATCCTCTTCATACACTTTGCTGAACCAGTTTAGTTGTTCCCACTTAACCTCCTTTTCAGTCCAGCCAAATATTTCTTCAGCCCGCTTTGACCATGATGTTGGCTTGATATTATTATCCCATTCGATAAATGCAAGAGGGGAATTGTCGAGATGAAAGGAAATCCGGTCATAAGCATTTTGTAAATCTTTCTCTGCTTTATTTTTTAGCTGCTTTTCGTTTGATTCTTTTAATGCCCGTTTAATTTTAATGGGTAAACTCAACAATCTGTCCTTTAGTACATAATCAGTTACTCCATTCTTAATTAGCTCAATAGACTTTTCCTCACCAATGGTTCCCGAAACAAAAATAAAAGGAGTATGTGGCGCCAGCTTTTCTCTTATATTGAAAGCTGCAGGCCCATTAAACGATGGAAAAGTATAATCGGACAATATGATATCCGGGGTAAAATTTGTAAGTGCATTACTAAAGTCCTGCTCATTTTGAACAACTTCAGATTCGTAATTTATACCTCCCATTTTTAATTCACGTTCCAGCAGATCAAGATCAACCGCGTCATGCTCTGCAATTAATATTTTTATCTTATCATTCATTTTATTGATTACTTAGGTTGTTGATTAACGATCATCCAGTATAATCCTAAATCGGAAATTGCTTTTTGAAATTCATCAAACTCTACCGGCTTCACTACGTAGCTGTTTACCCCAAGGTCATAGCATTTGCGTATATCCGGATCTTCTTTGGAAGAGGTAAGCACTACAACCGGAATTGTTTTGGTACGTTCATCTGTTCTTATTCTTTCCAGCACCTGGATGCCGCTTATCTTGGGCATTTTTAGATCGAGCAGGATAACCTTGAGGGTATTTTCCATTGGTCTGCCGGCATATTGCCCTTCTGCAAAAATAAAATCCAATGCCGCAGCGCCATCTTTAACATGAAGCAGTTTATTGGCTAAATTATTTTGTTTCAATGCATCAATGGTCATTTCCGCATCACTGGCATTATCTTCTACCAATAAAATTTCTGTTCCGTAACTCATATTGTTTTATTTAAGGTGAAAAAAAATGTCGCTCCCCCGTTTACCTTGCCTTCTCCCCATACCCGGCCTCCGTGTTTGGATATGATCCGCTGCACAAGCGCCAACCCTACCCCGGTACCTTCAAACTCTTCTTCCGAGTGAAGGCGTTGAAATACACCAAAGAGTTTATCGGCATAACGCATATCGAAGCCAGCGCCATTGTCTTTTATATAGTAGATAATTTCTTCTCCTTTTATTTCGGAACCGATCTCAATGATGGCGGTATCTTTTAATTTTGAATATTTAATTGCATTTGAAATTAAGTTTAGCCATACCTGCTTTATGGCAATGTTATCAGCCTGTGCAGGTGATAATTCGCCGATATGAAACTCAATATTGCGATCGCCCTGCTCATTTTTTAATTCACTGCAAATATTGGTTACAATATCCTGCATCCGGATATTCATCTTTACCAGTTCTTTTCGCCCGGTTCGTGAAAAGCTGAGAAGGTCGTCAATAAGCTGGCCCATTTTTTTAGAATTGTTCATGATGTTATTCATCAGGCGGACAGCTTCGGAGTCCAATTGATTTTCATACTGTCTTTTAAGCATTCTTGCATAACCGTTCACAGCCCTGAGAGGTGCCCGTAGATCGTGTGATACGGAATAGGAAAATGCTTCCAGTTCACTGTTTGCACTTTCCAGTTTTCTAAAATTTTCCCCAAGTTGCATTTCTGTCTTTTTCTTCTCTGTAATATCCCGGCAAATTTTAGAAGCTCCTATAATATTTCCTGTTGAATCTTTAATGGGTGATATAGTAAGCGATACACTAATAATTTCACCATCTTTTCTTAATCTTTCGGTTTCATAAGGCTTAATAATTTCTCCGGTAAGAATCTTTTTTATTATTTCATTTTCCTCATTTTGAAGATGAAGTGGAATGGTAAGAGAAATATTTTTCCCGATCATTTCGGATGGAGAATATCCGAAAATTTTCTGTGCCCCATAATTCCAGCTAATTACAGTTCCGTCAAGTTTTTTACTAAGAATAGCATCATCCGAAGAATTAACGATAGATGCAAATAATGCCAGATGTGCTTCATGCTCTATGTTAGCAACTACTAACTCTGATGCCCTGTTTTTTTTCTCCTTATTTTGAAAAGCAAGTTCCTCGTTGGCAATAACCAGTTCGGCCGCACGTTTTTCTTTCTCTTCATTTTGAAAGACAAGTTCTTTGTTTGCAA
>JAQBNL010000014.1 GCA_028288585.1 Chitinophagaceae bacterium
CAAATTTTCCTATTCGTTGTTTTACTGCAGAAGTGAAAGAGCCTTTCTCATGGCCGAACAATTCGCTTTCAATTAATTCACCGGGAATGGCTGCACAGTTAACTTCTACCAATGGGCCGGAAGAGCGCTTGCTTTTTTCATGTATCCATCTTGCCACTAATTCTTTACCTGCCCCATTGTCTCCTGTTATTAAAACCCTGGCATCAGTAGGGGCAATTTTATCAATAGTATCTTTAATTTTTTTTATGGGTGCAGATTCACCAATTATCTCCTGTGTCTTACTCACCTTGCGTTTCAGCACTTTTGTTTCTGCAACTAATGTGTTTTTATCCATTGCATTCCGAAGCGTTATAAGCATCCGGTTCAGGTCCGGCGGTTTGGAGATATAATCGAAGGCGCCCTTTTTAACTGCCTCCACTGCGGTTTCAATATTTCCATGCCCGCTAATTACGATGATGGGAACATCGGCATCTATTTGTTTTGCTTTTTCTAAAAACTCTATGCCATCAAGCTTAGGCATTTTGATATCACATAGAACGAGGTCGTACGTTTTTTCTTTGAATTTTTTTAATCCTTCTTCACCATCCCCGGCTTCATCAACTTTGTAACCTTCATAAGTTAATATCTCGGTAAGGGTTTTTCGTATACTTTTTTCATCGTCTATAATTAATATTACTGGCATCTTTTAAAAAAAATTTATTGGACTAAAAGGATTTTAGAATCTTATGGGTAATTCCGCAAAAATACAATTATGTTAGTGTTATACTGCTCATTTTGTACTGCGTTTATTATTTTCCTGTTATCTGGATGAATATTCTTAGAAGGATCAAAAATAAAAAAGCGAACCTGCACAGGTTCGCTTAAATTTATTTAATTAAAATATTATTTGTAGCTGTATGCAACGCCATTTTTTATAGCCTGTTTAATTCCGAAGCCATCACTTTTATCAGAAGTTAAAAGAACAAACTGGGCACCTGATTCAGCGGCATCTTCCTTAATTTTCCTGGTTGCTTTTTTATCGGCAGAACCTGCAGAATTATAACTAAGCATACCAGAGGTCTTTCCTTTCACATCCTCACCTTTTTTAAGGCCAACTACCTGGGATTTATCAGTTAGGATTTGTACTTTTTCCCAATCATCTTTTCCGGATACATTTATTTTTTCACTGATTTCTTCTGTACGACCGCTGCTGTAGGTTATTTTAGCAATGGCTAACTTACTTATTACCTGTTCGGCATCTTCTCCCGGAAATTTATAGGTAACCGTAAATTCTCCTACCTTGATAACTTTCACATCCAGTGTTTCTCCTGAATGTTTATACAATTTATCTTTAGTGGTAGTTTGGGCAAATGTGCCGCAAGCAATAATTAAAATTGCCAAGAGCGATAAAATTAATTTTTTCATTGAGCGTTTGTTTTGGGGTTTTTAATGGTTAAATGTATCCAATTTAATTTAATACTTCAAAACGAGCTTAAATAACTTTTAGTATATGGAACAGAAAGTTATATAGTATTTTATAGAGTGCTGTAATATTATAAATTACCCGGGAAGATCAAAACAATTTATTTCTGCAGATACATTACTTCTTTTACCAGGTTCACTGTTCTTGGAACGTCAGGTAAATATGCTGCTACAAGGTTAGGAGCATAATGCATTGGCGTATCGGTAGAGGTTATGCGGCGGATAGGAGCATCTAAATAATCAAAGCCTTCTTTTTGTATGCGATAAGTTATTTCAGAAGATACGGAAGCAAATGGCCACTGCTCTTCCACTATCACCAAACGATTTGTTTTTTTAACTGATTCCATAATAGTTTGCCAATCCATAGGGCGTATAGTTCTCAGGTCAATTACTTCTGCGCTTATATTTTCTTTCGCCAATTCATCTGCAGCGCCTAAAGCAACCTTCATCATTTTATTAAAAGATACAAGGGTTACATCATTGCCTTCCCTCACCACTTTTGCTTTGCCAATAGGGATCAAATATTCTTCTTCAGGCACATCGCCTTTTTCACCATACATCACTTCACTCTCCATAAAAATAACCGGATCGTCATCACGGATAGCGCTTTTCAATAATCCCTTGGCATCATAAGGATTGCTTACTGAAATAACTTTAAGTCCCGGGATGTTTGCATACATTGATTCGTAAGCAGTGGAATGTTGTGCTCCTAACTGGCCGGCACTTCCGCCCGGGCCTCTGAAAACGATAGGACAACCAACCTGCCCCCCACTCATTGCCAGCATTTTAGAAGCAGTATTTAATATTTGATCTAAGGCAAGATTAGCGAAGTTCCATGTCATATATTCTACAATAGGACGTAAACCATTTTGTGCAGCACCCACTGCAATAGCAGTAAAACCAAGCTCGGAAATAGGTGTGTCAATTACTCTTCTTTCTCCAAACTCTTCTAACATACCCTGGCTAACTTTATAAGCTCCATTGTACTCTGCAACTTCCTCCCCCATCAAAAAAA
Organism: Chitinophagaceae bacterium; assembly: GCA_028288585.1. GTDB lineage: Bacteria > Bacteroidota > Bacteroidia > Chitinophagales > Chitinophagaceae > Ginsengibacter. The sequence goes on from JAQBNL010000014.1 coordinate 2,477, forward strand.
CTTTTTCATCACGTCTCATTTCTTCATTCATTGCTTCACGTAAAGCTTCTCTAAGTGCTATTTGTCTCATATTATAAATTGAGTGGCAAAATTATCGGTTAGTAGCCAAAATATCAAACTGTATTTAAAGTACCTCGGATAGTTTCTCGGTAAGTTTTTTACCAAAAATATTTTTAGCAATTATCTTTCCCTCTTTATCCAATAAAAAATTGGTGGGAATTGCTTTTATACCATATAAATCAGAAGTTGCATTTTTCCATCCCTGCAGGTCGGAAACCTGGTACCAAACCAAGCCATCGTCTTTTATCGCTTTTTCCCAGTTCGGTTTTTTTGTATCGTATGATACACCAAAAATTTCAAAGTTTTTATCTTTAAACTGGTTGTATGTTTTTACAACATTTGGATTTTCCCTGCGGCATGGTCCACACCAGCTTGCCCAAAAATCAACCAAAACATATTTACCTTTTAAAGAAGACAAACTCATTGTTTTTCCATCAGGAGTTGTTTGCGTAAAATCGGGCGGCACTTTTCCAACGGCAACTGTTTTGTATACATCTACCATTTTTTTAATCGCCTTTCCCTTATCGCTGTTCTTTAAATTATCGTCGAGTAAATTGTATAGAGGCTCCACTTCATCAGCTTCTGCATAGTAAGCGAAATTCTCAGTAATAGCCATGGCGCTTCTCATGGAATGGGGATAGTCTTTTACAAATGCAGCCACTACTTTTCTTTTTTCTTTTAAGATATTATCAGAAATCTCGTCAAGGCTATCCATAACGGGTTTATTTTTTTCTTTCATGGCAGCGCTATAAAGTTTATCATTTGCCTCTTCCCATTTAGAAACATATTCCAAACGCTGTTTTAATATTTTATCATCATCATTTACCTGAGAACCTTTTATTGAGAGTAGCGCTAAAGAATCTCCAATGCCTGTAATAATAATTTTTTTTGGTTCAAGATAAAATCTAAAATAATCCTGCTTATCATCTTTTAGATCCAGCATAGCAGAAGAAGGCGTTTGTATATTCCCTTTAAAAAAGAACTTTCCATTTACAATTTTTGATGAATCTTTTTTAGTACCCTCACCAAAAATGTATAAATATACCAGGCCTGTTTTTACCTTAGTTAATTTTCCATTGATCGTGAAGGTAGAGTCAGCAGCTTTCGAGATCAATGAAACTGCAAAAGCAAAACAGGTTACTAAGAGAATTTTTTTCATAACTAAGGGTGAGATTTATATTTTAAAAGTGATTTTATATATTTCTACTATAAATGTCATACGGAGACCGTCAGAGATTCTGGATTATCATTGCACTTGCACCGCCTCCTCCATTACATATTGCTGCAGCGCCTATCTTTCCATTATTTTGTTTTAATACATTGATTAAAGTAACAATTATCCGTGCTCCGCTGCATCCCAAAGGATGGCCTAAAGAAACTGCTCCGCCATTCACGTTTACTTTTTTAAGATCAAGGTTCATCTTTTGTGCATTCACAATTCCAACAACACTAAATGCTTCGTTCAATTCTGCATACTCAATATCTTCCATTTTTAAGCCTGCTTTTGCAACTGCTTTTGGTAAGGCAATAGAAGGAGTTGTGGTAAACCATTCAGGCGCCTGTTCCGCATCGGCATAGCTAACTATTTTGGCGATAGGTTTTAATCCTAATTCATCCGCTTTTTCTTTACTCATTAAAACAAGTGCTGCTGCACCATCATTCATAGTACTTGCATTGGCAGCTGTTACACTTCCTCCTTTTTCAAAAGCAGATTTTAATTCGGGTATCTTATCAAATTTTACATTGAATGGCTCTTCGTCTTTCAGCATTACTACCGGTTCACCTTTGCGCTGTGGTATTTCAACTGCAACTATTTCTTCTTTAAACTTTCCTTCATTAACGGCAGACTGGCTGCGCTTATAACTTTCAATTGCAAATTCATCCTGCGCTTCCCGGCTTATATTGCATTCTCTTGCACATAATTCAGCCGCATTGCCCATAGCATAATCTTTATACACATCGGTTAATCCATCCTTTGCAAGCCCATCAATTAATTGTGTATTGCCATATTTATTTCCCCAGCGTGTGGATGGAGAATAAAACGGCACCTGGCTCATATTTTCCATTCCACCGGCAATTACAACATCAGCATCACCCAGCATTATACTTTGTACGCCAATCATAATGGCTTTCATCCCGCTGGCGCAAACCTTATTAATCGTGGTACAATTAACGCTTGGGGGCAGCCCTGCAAGCATTGAAGCCTGGCGTGCCGGCGCCTGGCCTATATTAGCCTGTAATACACATCCCATTAATACATCCTGGATAATATTGGGGTCGATACCGGCTTTTTCAATAGCTCCCTTAATGGCCACAGCGCCCAGTTTAGTAGCGGGAATATCTTTTAAAGCACCTCCAAAACTTCCGATTGGGGTACGCACTGCGGATATGATATATACTTCTCTTTTAGCCATCTCTTTTTTTGAATAGGCAAAGGTAACAAAGGCAGGCAAGAGTTCCTTGTTTGACGAATGTTAATACATGAATGGTTATAAAAAATAGAGCTATACGCCAAATTGCCTTAGATGATGATCAAGATGCTTCCACTGCATTATATTCCATTCATCGGCAGTAAGTTTTCCAAAAAATGAGTGTGGCCGTTTAGCAATTTCATCAGGGTCGGCTTTTCCAAAACGCTCTACTAAACTTATCAGTTTCTCTTTCTCTTCGTTAAATTTTTTTTCATTCTTTACAATAAAGTCGGGTGCGGTTGGAAGGTTCTTCTTAAAGGGTTGATCTTTTATCATTTGTCTTTTACCAATTTTACCGAATAAAAAGGCCATAAGTCCTTTTTTAAATTTCTTATCACCTAAAGCCATTGCTAATGGATTTTGAGAATGAGCCAGCATTTGTTCAACTCTCATTTTACCCCAAAGAGGTTTTGTATCGGGAGTTAATTTATTGATCCTGTCAATTACTTCCTGCTTATAAGTGTCATTAAATAAACTCTTCATAACAGTAGTTTTTTAAATACTAAAGTAAGGAATGTGAAGAAATGAAGGAAGAAAAGTATATGGGAATGCGTGGAATTAAATATCCCGGGTTTTAATTTTGAAGTTCCGCTTCATAAAAGCCTTCTACAATCAATACATCTTTATTATCAATAAAAGAAAGAAACGAATTATGTATCATAGTGTCGGCTTCTTTTCTTATTGTTTTACTTAATGTAGACAGGCTATGAATAAATTTCCATCTCTTAATTTTAAGAGTTGCCTCATAATTTGCCTTTATAACCGAAATATCTTTAGCATGAAATTGTTCTGCAAGGAGGTGCTGTTGGTTTAGGATGCGTATCATGTATAGTTTAGTTTATAGGATTTTACTTCATTATAACGGCTGCTCTCTGCAAAAAATTGTATGAAAGAAGTAACATCCTGCCGGATAATACCATTCATTTGTTATTTTTGAACGGAATGATTTCCCCTTCCACCATACAACAAATTTTAAGCAGGATAGATATTATCGATATAGTTGGCTCATTTGTAAAGCTTAAAAAACGGGGTTCTAATTACCTGGGACTGTGCCCGTTTCACAATGAAAAAACGCCCTCATTTACGGTTTCACCATCAAAAGAAATTTACAAATGCTTTGGTTGCGGACGAAGTGGCAACAGCATAAGTTTTTTAATGGAGCATGAAAAATACAGTTATGTAGAAGCCTTGCGGTGGCTTGCCAATAAGTATAATGTAGAAATTGAAGAAACTGAATCGTCGCCGGAAATTAAACAGCAGCAATTACTTGCGGACAGCCTGTATGCTATAAATAATTTTGCACAAAAGTATTTTACAGATACATTATTTAATACTGATGAAGGACAGGATGTGGGCTTAAGTTATTTAAAGCAGAGAGGATTTAGGGAAGATATTATTAAAAAATTCCAGTTGGGATTTAACCCTTCCGCCAGGGATAATTTTGCAAAAGCCGCTCTTGATTCACAGTTCAATATTGACTATTTGCAAAAGAGCGGGCTGGTAACAATAAGAGATGAAAAAGCTGCAGATAATTATCGTGGCAGAATAATTTTTCCTGTACATAACCAGAGCGGAAAAGTTGTTGGGTTTGGCGCCCGGCTTATTAAGAATAATGATAAAGCGCCGAAATATATCAACACTCCTGAAAATGAGATATATGTAAAAAGTAAAATTTTATACGGCTCCTATTTGGCAAGGATGGCTATTGATAAAGCTGATGAATGCTTACTGGTAGAGGGTTATACTGATGTAATTGCACTGCACCAGGCAGGTATTGAAAATGTAGTGGCAAGCGGCGGCACTTCTCTTACAACTGATCAGCTAAGATTAGTAAAAAAGTATACGAATAATCTTACCATAATTTATGACGGTGATACTGCCGGGGTAAAAGCTGCTTTACGTGGATTGGATATGGCGCTTGAGGAAGGCTTAAATGTAAAACTTGTTTTAATACCTGATAAAGAAGATCCCGATAGTTATATAAATAAAAAAGGAGTTAGTGCTTTTACAGATTTTATTTCTGCTAATAAAAAAGATTTTATTTTATTCCAGCTGGATATTGCGCTCAAGGATGCCGGTGATGATACCACTAAAAGATCTGTTGTGGTAAACCAGATAGCAGAAACAATTTCTAAAATAAATAAGGCTGAAGATTTCACCAAGCAGCAGGATTACATTCGTAAAAGCGCCGAACTGCTAAAGATTGATGAAAGTGGCTTGCATAATCTTGTAAATAAATTTATCCGCGAAAAAATAAATAAGCAGGAAAAAAAAGCATTCTCTGTAGATAACGGATACCAGGAGAGCGGAACTACAAACATTCCAACCGGCGATGATGAACTTATAAATTTATTAAATGAAGATGAGTTAAGTGAGAGAGCTATTGTAAGAAGTTTACTGGAGTTTGGATTAAAGGAGTGGGAACCCGGAATTACGGTTGCCGATTATATTTTAAATAATATTACTGAAGATGAACTTATTGATAACAGTAAACTGATGCACGTTATACAAACGTATAAAATTTGGTTTGATGAAGGAATAGAGCCAACTGAAAAGAATTTTTTATACCATGAAAACCAGGAGATGAGTGCGTTGGTTGTATCTATTATGGAATTTCCTTACGAAGTTAGCCCGGGATGGAAAGAGCATTATGAAATGCCTGTACCAACACGTGATGATATTTATAAAGAAGAAGTTTTCTCTACTGTGAACTATTTAAAACTCCGTAAAATAAAAAGACTGATAAGCATCAACCAAAAAGACCTTGAACAACCTCATTCGGCGGAAGAACAAATTTCTTTACTGCAAACGCATAAACATTTAAAAGACCTTGAAGTAGAAATGACAAGGCAAATGGGAACAGTTATCCTGAGATAAGTTTTAAATTGATAGAGCCACTTTTCTCTTTGAGATCATGGGCTCCAATACTTTAGCCCTGCTTGCCAAAGGTTTGATAGCTTTTACAGGTTCAACTCTTTTAAACTGGAGTGCACTCCAAACATAATCTAATACTACTTCATCCATTGATTCAAATCCTTCGTTGCGAAGATACTCCCATGTGCAGCAGCGGTTAAGATCACTAACTATTTTGGAGGTTAATTTAGGGAAGGCTATCCATAATTTTGCATCCTGATGTAAGGCTGGAAAAACTTCCTTTAAAATATCATTCAATTGCTTTTGATTAAGGGCAAAAACCAGGGCGAAATCAATCTTTCTCATCCTTAAAAGAGGAGTAACATTTTTTGCAAAAGAAAGCTTTACAAATTGCTTTTCAATAGTTGATGGCAAACCCTGCACCAACAAATTTTTCTCATTCTTTAATTGCAGTTTTTCAAACAGTGTTTGAGACATAATTCTTAAAATTTAAATTAAAAAATGCAAACATTTACAATGTTGATTCCTCATAGAGAATTGTAAAAAGAACGGTTCAGCGCAGTTAGGGCGCAAAGATATGAAGTTTCAGCTTATCGGCAATATAAAACTCCATCCTTTTGAGATGGAGCTTGGTTTTTTCCAGTGTAAGGTAGATTACCTGGAATTCACTGGCTTATAATATGATAGTGCCTCTTTCATGTAGCCTTTTATTTTCTCTATACGTTGTGCATCTGCAGGGTGCGTACTTAAAAATGCAGGAGGTTTCGCTGTATTGGTTGCCAAATTTGCCATTCTTGTCCAGAATGGAATTGCTTCCTGTGGATTATAACCGGCCATAGCAGCGAATATTAACCCGTAATGGTCAGCTTCTAATTCCTGGTTCCTTGAATTGGGTAACAGAACTCCAACTGTAGCTGCAGGGCCATAAATATTATTAAAAACATTACTTGCCTGTGGATTGCCTGAGGTAAATATGCTTCCTCCTATTCCAATGCCTTGTGCAAGCATTGCCTGGCTTATTCTTTCCTGTCCGTGATGAGCAACAGCATGGGTTATTTCATGTCCCAGAACAATTGCTAACTGGGCCTCATTTTGTGCTACCGTAAATAAGCCGGTGTACACAACAACTTTACCACCGGGCATGCACCATGCATTAACTTCTTTATTATCTACTAAATTAAATTCCCACTTATATCCGTCCAGTACATTTTTTTTGCCTTGAGAATTATAATACTGAGTGATTGCAGTAGCAATGCGGGACCCTACTCTTCTTACCATTTCAGCATCCCTGCTGCTGGCATCGGTTATTACCTTATTCTGTGATAAAAAAGTCCTGTATTGAGTTACGGCTTCCTGTTGTAGAGAGCTTTCGGATATTAAACTTAATTGCTTTCTTCCCGTTACGGCATTAGTGGTACATGCAGTTATAAAAATTGCTGTACTCGCAACCAGGTATAATATTCTTTTCATGGTAAAATGATTTTAAGTATTTATAATAAAACAATTGCTGTACCAAAAGCAGTACAGTATATAAATAAATAGATAAGATTTTTGATTAAAAGTTGTATGAGCAGAAACTTTTTATTTCTTTCTTAACTTTTTTCTGTCCCTGTGTTTTAGAATTGGAACACGGCTTTCATTGCCTTTAAATATCCGGCTGATATTTTTTTGATGTGTAAGAACGATTAAACCTGCTACGGCTACTGCAAATACCCTGTAAAAAACTTCTTTTTCATTATATATCCATAAAACACAAATGGGCAATGCAACACCAGCAAGCACTGAACTTAAAGAAACATATCTTGTTAAATATAAAACCAATACAAATACAGCTACACAACTTACAGCTACATCCGGTTGTATGGCCAGTATCATTCCAAACAAAGTAGCTACACCTTTGCCTCCTTTAAATTGTGCCCATATTGGGTAGATATGCCCTAACGTAGCAGATAGCCCCAACCCTATCATAAGATTAGTTCTATCCAGCTCATTACTTAAATAATAGGGCAGTAAATTATATAGTGCTACTCCCGCCATTCCCTTTAAAATATCACAGATCATTACAATAGTTCCATAGCGAGGACCGAGCACCCGGAAGGTATTGGTAGCGCCCATGTTGCCACTCCCGTATTCACGAATATCAATATCAAAAAATCTTTTGCTTATTATCAGCGCTGTGGGAATTGATCCAATGAAATAAGCCAGTATGATAAGTAAACTCTCTTTCATTTTTTAGTTAAGTAGAACAAAGCGGCAACAAATATACCATAATATCATTTGCTGGTTTTTGAAATTATGATTTTGTTAGTAACATCAATATCCATTCATTTTTTTGAGTAGTTGATATATGTTTAAACTCTTCTGAAGTAAAATCGTTGATCACTCTTTGCCCATCACTGTTTAAAAAACCACTTAATAATAATTGAGATGAATGATGACAAACCATTTTCAATTGTGGAATACAACCTGTAATAACGTTCAAATTTATATTGGCTAAAATAATATCGAATGTTTCCAGACCCCCAAGATTATCTTTTTGTAATAAAACAATATCAGTTGAGTTATTTGCTGTAATATTTTCCTTTGCATTGTTAATGCTCCATTCATCGTTATCAATGGCCACTACTTTTTTGGCGCCCAGTTTTTTAGCGAGGATGGCTAAAATTCCTGTGCCGGTACCAAAATCCAATACTGTTTTACCAGTGAAATTAATGTGTTGCATTTGCTGCAGCATTAGGTAAGTTGTAGCATGATGTCCTGTGCCGAAACTCATTTTTGGAGTAATGATTATTTCATGCTGTACATTAACAATGGGATTATGAAATGCTGCTCTAACCGCTACAAAATCTTCTATGATTATCGGTACAAATTCGCTCTCCCATTTTGCATTCCAGTTAGTATCCTCAATAATTGTTTTTGAATAAGAGATATTTTTAGGTAAGATGATTTTATTTAATTCCTCCTCATTAAAATATTCTTCTTTAATAAAAGCTGATAGAGCGTTTTCATTTTCTTCAAAGGCATCAAAATTTATTTCAGATAATTCTGCTATAAGAATTTCAGATTGTTCTTTAGAAGCAGTTTCTATTTCTATTTTGATATAATCACTCATAAAAAAGGCTCGCAATTGCAAGCCATATTATTGAATTAAAAGCGGAAATTAATCTCTTGGATTTTGATTTTGTTCCTGTCTTGGTGCCTGTGTTTGCTCAGGTTTTGGCAATAATGCTTTCCTGCTCAACTTGAACTTTCCTGTTTTAGGATCAACACCTATAATTTTTACTTTTACTTTATCACCTTCATTCAGCACACCTTCCATCGTATCTAAGCGCTTCCACATAATTTCAGAAATATGTAATAAGCCTTGTTTACCCGGAAGGAATTCTACAAATGCGCCAAACTCTTTTATTGATTTTACAGTTGCATCAAATACATCACCTACTTCAGGTACAGCAACAATGCTTTTAACCCATGCTACTGCCTGGTCAAGACTTTCTTTATCTGCAGAGAAAATACTAACCTCTCCTGTTTTGCCAACTTCGGTTATATTAATTGTTGCTCCTGTTGATTTTTGTATCTCCTGGATTATTTTTCCTCCAGGCCCGATAACAGCGCCGATAAATTCTCCATCAATAATCAATTTTTCCATTCTTGGTGCATGGGGCTTCACTTCTTCCCTATGTTCCGGAAGCGTATTGTACATCGCATCAAGAATATGCAAACGGCCACGTTTTGCCTGGTCTAATGCTTGTCTCATTATATCCATGCTTAAGCCATCTACTTTAATATCCATTTGTACGCCGCAAATACCTTCTCTTGTTCCGGTTACTTTAAAATCCATATCACCTAAATGATCTTCATCACCTAAAATATCTGTAAGGATCGCATATTTTTCTCCTTTAGAAATTAATCCCATTGCCACACCGCTCACATGTCTTTTAAAGGGAACACCTGCATCCATTAATGCTAATGAACCTGCACAAACAGTAGCCATTGAGGAAGAACCATTGCTCTCTAAAATATCACTAACTATTCTCACTGTGTAAGGATATTCTCCACCCGGCATAATTTGTTTTAAAGAACGAAGCGCCAGGTTACCATGTCCTACTTCCCGCCTTCCTACACCTCTCATAGGTTTTACTTCACCTGTTGAAAAGGGTGGAAAATTATAGTGTAAAATGAATTTTGAATAATCACTTTTAGCTGCACTTTCTATTAATAACTCATCTAAAGGAGTTCCCAAGGTTACTGTTGTAAGTGACTGGGTTTCACCTCTTGTAAATAAAGCAGAGCCGTGCGGAGAAGGTAGGATATCCGTCTCAATAGTTAGAGGGCGAACATCTTCTAATCCACGTCCATCTAATCTCACTTTTTGATCAAGGATCATGTCACGTATGTAGTGATATTGCAGTTCTCCAAAATAATACTTTACTAAAGGAACATCTTCATCAGGCAATACACCAAGATGTTCTATAAGATCATCCTGTAATTTTTTAAAGGCATCACTCCTGTCATGTTTTGCAGATGCTGATTTAGCTATCTCTTTAATTCTTTTTTCAGCAAACTTGTCTATCGTTTTGTGAAGTTCTTCATTACGGTATGGCTTTGTGTAATCCCTTTTAGTTGTTACACCAATTTTAGCCCTTAATTCTTCCTGTGCTTTTACCTGTACCTGGATTGCTTTGTGGGCAAGTTGAATAGCATCGATAAGATCTTCTTCCTGGCATTCTTTACTGCCGCCTTCCACCATCATAATATTCTTTGCAGTAGCAGCAATCATAAATTCCATATCTGCTTCAGCCAGTTCACTACGGGTTGGGTTTACGATCATTTTGCCATCAACTCTTCCTATTCTTACTTCAGAAATAATTTCCTGGATAGGAATATCTGAAACTGCAAGTGCTGCAGATGCGGCCAGACAAGCCATAGCATCAGGCATTACTTCTGCATCAGACGATATTAATGAAACCAATACCTGTACTTCACAAACATAATCTTCAGGAAACAATGGACGCAGTGCCCTGTCAATTAAACGGGAGGTTAATATTTCATAATCATTCAACCTTGCTTCTCTTTTAAAGAATGAACCGGGGATACGGCCAGCGGAAGCAAATTTTTCCTGGTAATCTACTGAAAGCGGAAAAAAGGATTGACCTTCTTTTGGTTCTCTATTAGCAACAACAGTTGCTAAAATTATACAGTTACCAAGGCGAACAGTAACCGCACCATCAGCCTGGCGTGCAAGTTTTCCTGTTTCGATAGTTACCATGCGGCCATCGCCTATGTCGAATGTTACGTTAATTGGGTTGGGAGTCGTCATTTTTGTTGATCAAATTAATAGTAAAAAAAAGTATTCCCAACTGTTGAATTTTCAGTTGGGAATAGCTAACATATCATCTAAATAAATTATTTACGGAGCCCTAATTTTTCAATTAATGAACGGTAACCGGTAAGATTATGCTTGCTTAAATAAGTAAGTAATCTTTTGCGTTTACCAACCATTTGCATTAAGCCTCTTTGTGTAGAGAAATCTTTTTTATTTGTTTTAAGATGATCAGAAATATGATTAATTCTTTCTGTCAGCATTGCAACCTGTGCTTCAATAGAACCGGTATTGGCAGCTGCCGAACCATATTCTGAGAAGATATTTGCTTTTTTTTCTGTTGTTAAATAAGACATCTTTCTAAAATAATTTATTATTTACGTTTTATCAGGGTGCGAAGGTAGTAATAAATTTTCAATTTTATAGTAAGAAAGAGGTATTATAGCTATAAATAAAACTCTATTTTATGCTTTTTAAATTCATGGCATAAAAAATAACAAATAAAATCCCGATAAATCCGAGAAGCCCGGTAGAGATATTTGTTAGAAAATTACTGCCGAACATATAAAAAGGAAGAATGATACTTATAATTGTACCAATGGTATAAATATAAAAACCCATCCTTCGTAAGTTCCACATCAAAATAGCCCCAAATAAACAAAGCATAGAAGTAATAATATTTCCAATGGCTGCTTTGCGAAGATTTTCAGGAGTGGACATTATGGAGGCCTGGTTCATTATATTGCCAATAAGTCTAACTTTTTCCGGTTTGCCTGCATTTTTCTTATTAGCAAGATCCTCATTCGTTTTAATCTTCGCATCTACAAATATTTTTGAAATCGTATCTGCCTTAAAATAAGTAACCGCACTATTTATTATTCCATACCCACTTCCTATAAATGTAAGTATGCATAATACTTTTAAAAATACAGGCCTTTGGGGAGCAGTTATTTCCAACTCATTTATATTTTGTACCATAATAATTTATTTATAACGGTTAAAGACTTTTATAAAGTTAATTGTTCATGCATTGGTATTTGCATTTTTTATCTATTTAAGGCACCTTTACTAAATTCAATTTTTTTTACACTATGCTGCTGATTTATTTACCGGCTATTACTTCCAGAACTGAATATGTTTTTGACTTAATATTTAGGAATGAATTAGGTATTGAATATATCACCACAACTGATATTAAAATATTCGAAACCTATCAGCAGGAAAAGATAAATTATTCTTCTACCTGTATGGGAGAAGAAATATTTATCAAAGCCTCCTCGCTATTATTTGAGCAGTCAATTAAAAAAATAAATATTACAGTAGAAAAAAGGCAGGAAATTCCTGTGCTCTTTCCTAACGCTGATTCCCGTGATATCGGCTTTGATATTTTTGGGGCTGTATTTTATATGGTTAGCCGTTATGAAGAGTATCTCCCTTTCAATCCTGATAAACATGGAAGGTTCAAGGCAGCAGATAGCGTTGCATACCAAAATAATTTTTTACAATATCCTGTAGTGAATACCTGGATAAATTTTTTAAAAAATATCTTGGCAAAAAAATTTCCTTCTCTGCAATTCTACACTTCATCATTTAAGGCAATAGTTACTTATGATATAGATATCGCATACGCGTTTAGCGGAAGAGGCCTTTTGAGACTATCGGGTGCAACCGCAAAAGATGTGGTTAATTTTAATTTTAAAAATATTATTAATCGCCTTGGGTCACTTTTTACAAAGAAAGATCCGTGGGATGTGTACGATTTTTTAAAAGATGCAATTATAAAAAATAAGTTGACTTCTATTTTCTTTTTTTTAGTGGGTGATTATTCCAGGTATGATAAAAATGTAAGTTATGAGCATCCCTTAATGGTGCGGCTAATTAAGAAAGTTTCTGCATTTAGTGAGATTGGCATTCATCCTTCCTATAAATCATCAGTAATCCCGGGAAAAATCTTAATTGAAAAAAACAGGCTTGAAAAAATTTCTGACAAACCCATAACTAAAAGCAGGCAACATTATTTAAAATTTAATTTGCCGGATACTTATAATCAACTCCTGGCAGCAGGTATTACAGAAGATTATTCAATGGGTTTTGCTGACATCCCGGGCTTTAGAGCTGGTATTTGCACACCATTTTATTTTTATGATCTGAAGAATGAAAAAATTACATCCTTAAAAATATTTCCGATGACCTGTATGGAAGCTAATTTTTTATATTATTCCAAATTAAAACCGGAAGAAAGCCTGGAAGTTATTCTTGCTTTAATTAATGAAGTTAAAAAGGCAGGTGGAATATTTATCAGTGTCTGGCACAATCATACAGTAAGCGAAGATGACCTTTATAAAGATTGGAAATGGGTACATAATGAAATGATTAAAAGAATTTCAGATAAGAATTAACCTGTTTATTGTTTTAATATACTCAAATTCTTAACTCTAATTAAGGATTGATACAGATTTGTATATTTTATGCAATTAAAGCATCTTTACCTATATGCAACAACATTTCGCTCTTATAGGATGTGGAAAAATTGCAAATCGCCATGCAGAAAATATTGTAAAAAGAGGAGTGCTGACTTCAGTATGCGATATTATACCAGAAAGAGCAAATGACATGGCAACAAGGTTTAATGCCAGGCCATATTATTCATTAGAAAGTTTACTTAAAGCTGAAGAGCAATTAACTACAGCTGTTATTTGCACTCCTAACGGATTACATGCTTTGCATTCCATACAGGCGCTGGAAAAAGGTCTTCATGTACTGTGTGAAAAACCATTGTGCATTTCAACTAAAGACGGAAAGGCAATGATTGCAGCTGCTGAAAAAGCCGGGAAATATTTATTTGTTGTAAAACAAAACCGCTTTAATCCTCCTGTAGCAGAAATAAAAAAATTATGTGATGAAAACAAATTTGGAAAAATTACAAGCTTCCAGATAAATTGCTTTTGGAACAGGCCTAAGGAATATTATACCGACACATGGAAAGGTACAAAAGCATTGGACGGGGGAATACTATATACACAATTCAGCCATTTTATTGATTTGCTATATTGGATTTTAGGTGATGTAAAAGATGTAAAAGTGCTCACCAAAAACTTTTCACATTCTTATATTGAATTTGAGGATACAGGAACTGTCATCTTTGATATGCAAAACGGAACCATAGGAACTTTGAACTATACTATAAATAGTTTTAAAAAAAATATGGAAGGTTCGTTTACATTGTTTGGGGATAAAGGCACCGTAAAGATTGGAGGAGAATATTTGAACACCCTGGAATACCAGTCAATTGAAAATTATGAGATACAACTTCAACCTGCTTTTATACGGGCTAATGATTATGGTTTTTATGAGGGCAGTATGAGCAATCATAATAAAGTATATGACCATCTATTTGATGCCCTGGAGGGCCGCCCACATCAAATTCCGGATGCCAGGGAGGGATTAAAAACAATAGAAATAATAGAAAAAATTTACCAGTCTGTTCAATAAATTTTATTTGGCAACCATCATTGATTATGATCATTTATTTTACTGTTACCAACGACCTTAGCTACGATCAGCGAATGATACGTATATGCACATCATTGGCCGGGCACGGTTACAAAATAAAACTGGTAGGAAGAAAAATAAAAAATTCAATTCCTGTTGTTGAACAGCCATTTCAACAAAAAAGAATAAAATGCTTTTTTAATAAAGGGAAATTTTTTTACGCGGAATACAATGTTCGTTTATTTTTCTATTTACTATTTAAAAAGATGGATTGCATTTGTGCTATAGATCTTGATACAATCCTTCCCTGTTATTTTATTTCAAAAATTAAAAATGTGCCGCGAATTTATGATGCACATGAATTGTTTTGCGAAATGAAAGAGATTGTAACCCGTCCTCATATTTATGCAATATGGAAAAAGATTGAAAAGTTTTCTGTACCAAAATTTATACGTGGTTATACTGTCAACCAGATTATAGCTGATGAATTTAAAAAAATGTATAAAGTAAATTACCAGGTAATAAGAAGTATTGCTGTAAAAAGAGAAATTTCTATACCTGTAAAAAAAGAAAAATATATTTTGTACCAGGGGGCTGTTAACGAAGGACGAAATTTTGAAACGCTCATCCCGGCTATGCATGCTGTAAACGCACCTTTATACATTTACGGTGATGGCAATTTTTTGGAAAAAGCAAAAAAATTAGTCACAGAAAATAAGCTTGGGCATAAAATATTTTTTAAAGGAAAAATTGCACCCGGGCAATTGGGAAATATTACGCTGCAGGCTTTGGTGGGGGTTACTTTATTTGATCCTGGAGGATTAAGTAATTATTACTCCTTAGCAAATCGTTTTTTTGATTATATGCATGCCTGCACACCGCAGTTATGTGTTGATTTTCCTGCCTACAGAGAAATAAATGAACAATTTGAAATTGCAGTTCTTATTTCTGATCTAAGTTCAGGCAATATTGCCAGGCATATAAATATTTTATTGGAAGATGAAACTTTATATCAACGGTTACAACAAAACTGCATGAAGGCAAGGGAGACTTTTAACTGGCAAAATGAAGAAAAGAAATTGATTGAGTTTTACAAACCCCTTTTTAATAAACACGATTTATAGCGGCAGGTATGTTACTAAAATAAAACAGCCTGTATACATCAAACAGAAATAAAGAAGGGTTATTTGATTGTATGTTTTTTTCAATATAATTTTTAAACGGTATTACCACAGCCTTAAATACATTTACTATATGACACGATTGCAACAATGCGTAATACCTAAATAATTTTACGTGGCGTATTAAAATTTTACGTGGTACTTCATAACTGATATTTTTTAAGTTAATTAAAGCATTCTTTGCTTTATTAATAAAAGCTTCATTGGTATCAAGTACTAAATGTAAAACGGGGTTATTAATGTATCGTATAGTGCAATTCATATTTTCCAACTCTATTCCCATTAAAGTGTCTTCATGTCCATAACCGCTTAATGCATCATTAAACGTAATCTGCGTGAATACATTTTTCTTTATCATAAAATTATTACTCATGAAACCATAAAATGAATAGCTGTTAGTTGTTTTATTTTTTTCCCGCTCTCTCCCATACTTCCAATGCAGGCTGTATTGGTGATCAACAGGCGCTTCCGGGTCATAAACCCTGCCACCTGCAATAACATCTTTGCCGGATGCTATGCTCTTATAATACGATATTAAAAATTCTTCACTTAGGATTTTACTGTCGCCATCAATGAATAACAGCCAATCATAATTAGCTGTTGCTGCTAATTTTTTACGAATGTTAATCCGCCCAATATTCTTCTCTAATTTTATATATTTTACAAACGGCATAAGTGATACCCCCGAATTCAGAAGGCTGAATTTTTCATCAGAGCCATCATCCATTACAATTATTTCTGCATTTAACCGGGAGTTTAAAACCTGGTCACTTAAATTTGAAGTAAGGCCGCATACATCAATATTATATACAGGTAATAATATGGAAATCATAAATGAGCTATGCTGGCATTATCATAAACTTTACCCCTTTCAGTTTTTATAGTTCTTGCAGGAAATTTATTTATGACGATATAATCGTGTGTTGCCATTACAACGGCTGTTCCATAATCACGGCTGATATGAAATAGTAACTGCATAATTTCATCAGAGGTTTCGGGATCAAGATTACCCGTTGGTTCATCGGCCAAAATTAATTTAGGAGAATTTAATAAAGCTCTTGCAATATCCACTCTTTGCTGTTCGCCGCCACTTAATTCAAAAGGCATTTTAAAGCCCTTTGTTTTTAACCCGACTTTATCAAGCACATCAGCAATCTTTTCATTCATTAGTTTATCATCCTTCCACCCGGTGGCTTTTAAAACAAATTTCAGATTGTTATTTACATCCCTGTCAGTAAGCAATTGAAAATCCTGGAATACAACTCCCAAATTTCTTCTCAGGAAAGGCACTTTCTTCCAGTCCATATTTTTTAGGTCGTATCCGGCAACTTTCCCTTCTCCTTCTCTTAATTCAAGATCTCCATACAGGGTTTTCAGCAGGCTTGATTTTCCCGTACCTGTTTTACCCACTAAATAAACAAACTCACCTTTATTAATACTGATGTTTACATCAGAAAGTATTAATGATTCTCCCTGGTAAATATTTACATTCTGTAATTCTAAAATTGGTTCAGCCATATCAAAAATAATAATCGCTTTAGTAATTATATGCTGCAAATGTAAAATTATAATGCCATCCGTTTTTATTTAAATAATAAACCTGTGTTAATAACTATTTATATCTAAACTAAAAAAATAGTTGTAAAACTAAAAAATTAGTTATAGGTTTGTTTTTGAAAAGTAAAACTGGTTAAAAAATGAAAACATTAACTAAAGCAGAAGAACAAATAATGCAGGTAATATGGAAACTGGATAAAGCTTTTCTCCGGGAAATAATTGATGAATTATCAAATCCTAAGCCGCATCAAAACACTGTAGCAACGATTGTAAAGATATTGATTGAAAAAGAGTTTGTTGGGGTTACAGTCTTTGGCAGAACGCATCAATATTATCCGCTGGTTAGTAAAGATGTTTACTCAAAAGGCTCAATTAAGAACCTGGTAAAAGGATATTTTGAAGGGTCATTCAGCAATGCGGTTTCTTTTATGGTTAAAGAAAATAATTTAAGTATAGAAGAACTCGAGCTATTATTAAAACAATTGAAAAAGAATAAATAATTCAACACATTAAAATAATGTTATGCTAACATTCGCTTACTATCTTTTAAAAATAATTATCTGCTCCGGTATTTTATATGGGTATTATATTATAGCGTTGCGTGATAAAATCTTTCATAAATGGAACAGGTTTTATTTATTAGCCGCTATGATATTATCATTGGCAGCGCCGCTGATAAAAATTAATGTCTGGCAAAAAGATAATGAGCCAAAAACACAGGTAGTTCAATTGCTGCAGATTGTAAGCAGTGGTGATGAAATTGTTTTTGACTATACCAGGAATAAGAACAGCTTTCATGTAGATGCTTCCAGGCTTTCAATATTTATCTATATAACTGTTTCAGGTTTTCTGTTAGCATTTCTTATCCTGACATTGCTTAAAATAAGCAGGTTAAAGAGAAATAATAAGCAGCTTATTGTAGAGGGAGTAAACTTTATAAATACAAATGCCAAAGGCACGCCTTTTTCTTTTTTCAATAATATTTTCTGGAATGATAAGATTGATATTAATTCTTCAACAGGGAAGCAAATTTTTAAACACGAGGTAGCCCATGTTCAGGAAAAACACAGCTACGATAAAGTCTTTATAAATATTGTTCTGACCCTTTTCTGGATCAATCCTTTCTTTTGGCTCATGCACAAAGAACTAAACATGATACATGAATTTACCGCAGATAAAAAAGCTTTGGAAGACAGCGACACAGAAGCTTTTGCTGCAATGATATTACAGGCTACTTATCCCGGCCGGCAATTTATTCTAACAAATAATTTTTTCTATTCACCCATAAAAAGAAGACTACTCATGTTAACCAAAAACAAAAATCCAAAAATAAATTATCTAAGCAGAATGCTTGTATTGCCATTAACTGCTTTGGTATTTTTTGCTTTCACCTTAAAGATGAAAACAATTAATTCCGCCAATAATTATTCCGGTAAAAAAATTACTGTCGTAATTGATGCAGGACATGGTGGTGACGATAAAGGCATCTCTGTAAATAATATTTATGAAAAAGATGTGGCGCTTTCAATTGCAAAAGAGATTAAAGAACTAAATAAAAATGACAAGATCAATATTATATTATCAAGAGAAGATGATAAAACTATAAGTGTAAAAGACAGGGTAATATTTTCGAAGGCAAATAACGCTGATCTTTTTGTATCGATTCATATTGATGGTGAAGAAAATAAAAATTCTCATAGCGGACTAAGCGTTCTTATCCCTAAAAATGACAATGCTTATTTAAAAGAGAGCAAAATTCTTGGTACGGGGATACTTGAGTCTTTTAAAACTAATTATCAGCTTCAGGTTTCTGGTGATTTAAAGCAGAGTGAGCACGGAGGAGTATGGGTTTTAAAAGCTAATGAATGCCCTGCTGTTTTAATTGAAGCCGGATTTCTTACTACACAAAAAGACTTTGAATATTTATCAAAGAAAAAGAATCAGCAAATAATTGCACAAAATATTTTGAATGGAATTGAGAAATATGCAACACAAACAATTACCCTTCAAACGAATAATAAAATTTCTCCGATAACTTTTACATTTGCTAATAATTAGAGATCAAAAAATCATCTCTTCTGTTTTAGTATTAATAATTAGCTGCTTTTTATCACTGGCCTCTACCCTGCCGATAATTTGTGCCTCTATTTTAAAAGCTTTCGCTAAATTAATTATTGATGCAGCAAAGTCTTCATCGGTGTAAATTTCCATTCGGCAGCCCATATTAAATACCTGGTACATTTCTTTGTCATCTGATGCACTGGCTTCCTGTATCAATTTAAATATTAATGGCGGGTCAAATAAATTATCTTTTATCACTTTCACATTGTCAGGAATATATTTCAGGCATTTTGTTTGCCCGCCGCCGCTGCAATGTATTAATCCATATATTCTGTCAAAATTGCTTTCTAAAAGAGCTTTTATAAGTGGTGCAAAAGTACGGGTGGGAGACAGCAAAAGCTTGCCAATATTTACATCCGGGTTGTAGTTTGTAGTTTGTAGTTTATAGTTATCAGTTAGCTTGTGTTTTCCAATATACACTACATCATCACTCAATCCATTGTCAAAGCTTTCCTTAAAATTATCAGCATAAAATTTATTTAAGATATCATGCCTGGCAGAAGTAAGCCCGTTACTGCCTATCCCGCTGTTATATTCATTTTCATAAGTTGATTGTCCGTAGCTTGCAAGCCCGACAATTACATTTCCGGCTTTTATGTTTTCGTTAGAGATTATCTTGTTCTTCCGCTGCCTTGCAGTCATAGTGCCATTAACTGCTATGGTTCTAACAACATCACCAACATCAGCAGTTTCACCGCCCACGTAATGAATATTGATACCAAAGGTTTTCATCTTATCAAAAAATTCCTGTGTGCCGTTGATGATTTGTTCCAGAACTTCACCCGGAATAAGATTTTTATTCCTGTCAATTGTTGAATTGAAAATAACATTGTCATAAATGCCCACACATAAAAGGTCATCAAGATTCATTACAACTGCATCCTGTGCAATACCTTTCCACACAGAAATATCTCCTGTTTCTTTCCAATATAAATAAGCCAGGATACTTTTAGTACCGGCTCCGTCAGCATGCATTACATTTATAAAATTCTCATCCCCGCCCAAATGATCCGGGTAAATTTTACAAAAAGCCTTAGGAAATAAACCCTGGTCTAAATTTTTGGTTGCAGCGTGTACTTCTTCTTTTTGTGCAGATACGCCACGCTTTGAGTATAGAGACATCCCGTTTTTTTGATAATTGTAAAAGTAATGTTCAATAGGCAATTTTCAATTTTCAACTATCAATTAACTAAATTAGTTTTGCACCTCTTTATATGCAGGTTCATCATGATATAAATAATTTACCTCTTTTTAAAAATGCTGTAATAACTATTGGCACTTTTGATGGTGTACATACCGGTCATTTACAAATAATAAAGCAGTTAACAGAAGAGGCTAAAAAAATAAACGGCGAAGCTGTAATTGTTACTTTTGATCCGCATCCGCGGATGGTTATCTCACCTGGTAAATCACAGATACAGCTTCTAAATACGCTGGATGAAAAGATAGTATTACTCGATAAACAGGGAATAGATCATTTAGTTGTAGTTCCCTTTACAAAACAATTTTCAGAACAATCTGCTGAAAAATATATAAAAGAATTTCTTGTTAACAGGTTTCATCCACATACTATTATCATTGGGTATGATCACCATTTTGGGAATGAGAGAAAGGGCAATTACAAATTACTGGAAGCATACGCAGAAGAATTTAATTATACGGTTAAAGAGATTCCTGAGCATGTATTAAATCATGTAACTATAAGTTCTACTAAAATACGTGAGGCTCTTTTAAGCTCAGACCCTGAAACGGCGAATCAGTGTCTTGGCTATGATTATTTTTTTGAAGGATTGGTAATTGATGGCAATAAATTAGGAAGAACGCTTGGATACCCCACCGCTAATCTTAGTTTGAATGACAAAAATAAATTGATACCCGGCAATGGAATTTATGCTGTTCAATTAACAATTGGCAGGGAGCAACTGATTTTAAAAGGGATGATGAGCATTGGCATTAGGCCAACAATAGCCAATAGCGAGCGAACAATCGAAGTAAACATTTTTGATTTTGATAAAGATATTTATGGAAAGAGCATAAGAGTATATCTAAAAAAATACCTCAGGGAAGAAAAGAAATTTTCAGGATTAGAAGAATTGAAAAATGCAATTGCACAGGATAAAATTGATGCACTGAAATATGTATGAACCGGGGGCCTTATGTATGATTAATAATCTTTACCGCCAGTTCTTTCATCAATGAGGCATCTGAAATGCCGATACTATTAACCCCTATGCTTTTTAAATTGTACTCATGCAATAACATCAGTGTTTGCTCTACACCGGAATAAGAATAATTTAAAACTGTTTCTAATGCCTGTCTTGCTGCATAAGGATTATTGTAAAACATTGGCCGTAATGCCTTTTCAGTTTTATCAGTCATTTGAAAAACAGTAAGCACTTTGCTAAAGTGGTTGTATAAAGCAGGCAGCAACATTTGTATAGGTGCAGCTTTTGGGTTGCCTTCAAAATATTGGATAATAGTAATTGCTTTAGCAAGGTCTTTATTGCTTAGTGCCTGCTGCAATTCAAAAACATTGTATTCCTTACTTATGCCAACATATTTTTCAATGTCATCTTCTGTAATATTTTTTCTGTCACTAAGATTCATGGATACCTTTTCAAACTCATTAGCGATACGGTTCAAATCATTTCCAATATGATCCACCAATAATGTTAATGCTCTTGGAGTAATTGTAAATCCCTTTGACTGGATAAAATTATTTATCCATGCCGGTAATTGATTATCGTATAATTTTTTGGCAGATAAAACCTCTCCATTCTGCTTTAATAATTTGGCAAGCTTGCTTCTGCCATCTATCGTTTTACCTTTATAAGAAACAACAAAAACGGTTGATGCAAGAGGATTTGTAATATAGTTTTCCAGCTTATCAATATCCTTCATCTGCTGGGCCTCTTTTAAAAGAACTACCTGCCTTTGTGCAAACATGGGGTAGCGGCTGCAGGCGTTTACAACCTCCGCCCAGTTAGCATCTTTACCATAAAATACGCTCAGGTTAAATGCAGCATCCGCTTCGGATAGAATATGATGTTCTGCATAATCAACTACTTCATCAATGTAAAATTCCTCCTCTCCTTCCAGCCAATAGAATGGTTTAAAAATATTTTTCTTCCAGTCAGTTATTATTTTTTCAGCACTCATATTTTTCTCCTTCAATGGTGTCCCGGCGGACAACAGAAATTCTTCGGGCAAATATATATACTTCTGCTATCCTGTATTTTAACTTTATGTTTTAGCTTTAATAATTGGATGAGTTATAGAAATTATTGAGTTTTGCTGGCATAATTTTAGATAACTTTACCTGCTTTTATTTTAGGATCAGTTATTCATCAACCCACTAAATAATCAATTATGAGTTTTGAAAATTTTCCTGCCGAAAATGAACCACAGCAAAAACCAGTTACCAAAAAAAATGATTACCGCGTAATTTTAACCGGCGGGTTATTGGTTGCATTATTGGGAACCTGGGGTTATATAATCTGGGATAAAAATAAAACCAATCAAAAAACGAAGGAGCTTACAACTCAAATAACTACGAGTGATTCTGCTAAAAATGAATTACAAAGTGAATTGAATGATGCCACAATGCGTTTGGACATGCTTAAAACCACTAATGCAAAAGCTGACAGTCTTATTAAAACGAAAGATAAGGATATAGAGGATCTTAAAGGAAAAATCCAAACCATCTTAAATAACAAAAATGCAACTGCTGCTCAATTAGCTGATGCACGCTCAATGATTGCACAGCTAAAGACCAACATAAATACCTATACTGCAGAGATTGAAAAGTTACAGGGAGAAAAAGTAAAATTAACTGAAGAAAAAAGAATTGTAACTGAAGAAAGAGATGTTGTAACAAAGAATTTTGATTCTGCGAAAACAGTTATCAAAGCAAAAGAAGATGTAATTGACGTAGGCTCAACCTTGCATGCTTTTAATTTTAATATAGTAGGACTACATGATAGAGGAGATAAAGAAAAAGAAACTACTACAGCACGAAGAGTAGATAAATTAAGAATAACTTTTGACCTTGAGAACAGGATAGCCCCCAGCGGATCAAAAGAAATTTTTGTTTGCATCACCGCACCTGACGGAACACCGGTAGCTGTGGAAGCCTTAGGCTCAGGTAAGTTTGTAACCCGTGATGGCGTGGAAAAATTATTTACTAAAAAGGTACAGATAAATTATAACCAGGGAGAAAAACAAACTGTTACAGTTGAGTGGAAGCAGAACCGTGATTTTCAAACAGGAAATTATAAAATTGAGGTATACCATAATGGATTTAAAATAGGTGAAGGTGTACGCAACTTTAAAAAAGGCGGATTGTTTGGATAAAACTTCAAAACACGAATTATAACGAATTACACGAACGCAGAGAATTATAATTCGTGTAATTCACTTCAATTCGTGTAAAAAGGATTTAGAACAAAGCTCTTAACGATGCCCTGCCTGAATGTATAGTATGTGTGCCACCGGGTTTGCGGCCTTCATACTCCAGGCTCATTTCAATATTTCCTGCAAGCCGTTTGGTGAATTGAAGATTCCATAAAAGATTTTTTCCCGGCAATAAGCCATCAAGGATTATATAACCAACTGTTGTATTGGGTGTGCCTCCCGAAAATGAAATATTATTAAAAGTGAATTTACCATTTAGTGTTCCGCTGGAAAGTACATTGTACCTAAACTCGGTGCTTATAGCATTATTTTTTGATTGCTCCCTGTTGTCAATTGTATTTTGCTTATCATCATAATTATATATCAGGCTTACTCTTAGCTTACTGCCATAGATATAACTCACAGATGGCTCGATAGATGTTTCATCAATGAGATAGTTCCTGTTGGCAAATTTTGGAGTAGTGAGCTGGTTTTTTATAAACCGGTTGGTAATTGATGTTGTAATTGACTTGTTAAGATTCCATCTTCCTTTTAAAGAAACATCTCTTAGTTTACGGCTTTCGAAACCATACGTTAGTAAAGATTTTGTATTGCTTATGCGATGGGTTACATCCATTCCCCACTTCACATTTGTCCTGTTAAAATAAAATGTGTTTGATAAAAATGAATTCAAAGAAATTAAAGAAGTATCATTATCCCTCTTCCCGAATGGATTAAACTGGAACGTACCTCCTGAAATATCTTTCTTACTTATTTGCAATGCTGAATTGGTATTTATCCTGCCAATAAATTTTCTAACACCTTTTGCCGAAGCGGGGTTTATCAACGCTTTTGGATTAAGATCAACACTGTAATTAAACTGAACATAGTTTGCTTTTATATATTGGTTGGTTGGCGTAAATACCCTGATGTATTTTCTTTGATCCTGGTAAATAGCAATCTCAAATTCATTTAATTCCGGGATGCCATTGTTGTTATAATCATTCCAGGTATAGTCCCCCTGCCCTGCCGGAACTTCAATATAAGTGTATTCTCTTTTTTGCTCCTGCCCTGCGCCAACTTCATATAAAAAGCTTCCTGTTAAAAATCCTTTCCATTCATTCACCGCATATTCCAACCTGCCTAAAATACTTTTATCGCTTTTTAAATTTGTTACCAAGAAAGAATTTAAAACATTTAACTCGCGGTAAGTAGCATTGAGCTTAAACTGATGCCTGTCATTTTTTAAGAGCTCTGTAAACACGCTAACATTATTGCTTTTATCAGAAGTGATCAAATCCTTTTTAAATGGAAGTTTATTGGTTCTTGTAAAATAAGTAACACCCCACCTGTTAGGTTTTGTGTCATCCGATTTAATATATACCTGCCAAATATTAAATGCAAAGCTTAATGGTGTAAGTGTATCAAAAATTTTATTGGTGAGTTTATTATTTTCAGACGAATAATTAAACCCAAGCTGTACCTTTTTAAATTTGCTTAACTGTTTGGAAATATCAATTGACGGGCGGATAAAAGTGCCTTTTTGCACATCGCCGTTAATATTTGTAAGGTCGATATGGTCGGAGATTTTCCATCCTTTTACCATCATATAATGAACAAACGATTGCCTTAAGCCATTGTAATTATCACTCCGTTTATAATTTGTTATATCATATTTTACACGGTTATTGTTTTTATCAATCAACTGGAAAGATGCTTCCAGCAACTGTTCTGTAGCAGGTGGTGCATCAAAAGGCAGGCTCCAGTCACGGTTAAATTCCACATTCCTTAATCTTTCAAGCGGTTTAAATTTATCCTGTACATATTCATAACCTAACTGGGTTTGTAAGTTCCACACTGATTTTAAGGAACGAAAAACTTTGTTCTCATTCAAGAACTGGAATTTGGCAGCAATGCCATTATCATTGTTTTTATCTTTTGATGAAAAAGTATTTACATCATAATTACTTACTGCCAATTCAGTTTTTATTGATGATTTAGGAGAGATAAAATATTCTGCGACAGCGCTTATTAACTGGTGCTTCTTTGGAGTAATCAAAAGTATAACGGGTTCCCAATCACCCTGGGGTACATTATTGATATCAGGTTGCACCCATTTAAAAACCCTTCCATTTGCATTGCCGTCAGCAATGGTGTAATTCCCTTTCCCCTGTCCTACATTTAAAAAGGAAAGATTATACAGAATGTCTGTTTTTAAAGTTGAATAAACATAAATCGAATCATGCCGGCCATTAAAAAGCGTATCAATTTTTTTGTATAAAATTTTACTTGCGGAAAATGTATCTCTTTGTGCATTTTGATAGCGTGCGCTGTCAAGATTATCCCCCAGGGTTGAAAGAAATTGTTTTTGATTTGCATCCAGCGTTTGATTAATAGATGAATTTTTTGCATCCACATTTGAATAAGCGCCAATGCTGAGTTTTAATTTATTGTTTAAATTAATTTCATCATTAGCATAGATGAGAGAGTTAAGATAATTCCTGTCGCCAAATTCAAATTCAACCTGTATCCTGCTGTCCTTTGTTATTAAGCGCTTTGGCGTAAATGTAAGCTCAGCTGTATTATAGTTAATGATGTAATCCTCGTCCTCCCCTCTTCTTAAAAGCTCGCCATCAAGAAATACACGTTCTGTGCTTGCGAGGACTGTAAAGTATAATTCATTATTGGGGCCGTATAACCTGTATGGCCCCTGGTTGCCTTCTAAAGGAGTAATAACATTCGATGTAAACTTTCCTTTGGCAATTGCGCCGCTTAACAGTAAAGAGTTAGATACATTTTTACTAACCCGGTTGTCAGTTTGAAAAGAAGTTCCCTGCAGTCTTTTATAAAAGTTAAGAAAATAATTTTTGCTTTGCCTGATATCAATATCTCCAAAATTTGCCTGCCATCCTTTCTTTTTAATTTGCATAAATACTTTATCAAAATCACGGATGTCCTGCGTATTCCCTTCAGGTTGAATTGGGATGTTATTATCGCTGATAGCGGCAGTAAGCTCAAGACTATCACCAATAAATCCATTCAATTGCAAATTCAAACTTGAGTTTACTACAGCATCCTGGTTATTGCCAAAAGAAAGTCCGCGGCCAATGCTTCCTGTTAAGTTTATACTGCCGAAATCAAATAATTTATCTGCTTTTTTATTATTGAATACTGAGGGTTCAATCAAAAAATTATAGCGAACACTGTCATAATTAAATCTTTTGGTAACTGCATTTAGCTTGTAGGGAAAGACGCGGTAAGTAACCAGGACTTTTTCCACCGGGGGTTTTATTTTCCATGCCAATCTTGCATTTACATAATCTACTTCATACATGTTGGATGGAATATCATTTATAATAAATGTATTCGGCACAATGCTTACACTATCAAACTGGATGACACTTTGCGTTGTAGAAATATATTTTTTACGGAGATTAGAAAGAGATGAAGGATCCTGGGCAAAAATGCCTTCTGCAAATAATAAAAAGAGAAAAACAAAGTAAATCCTAGGGGGTTTCAATCAGTTTTTATTAGTAATGCTTAAAATTAGTATTTATTGTGCAGCTAAGGGTTAAGCGACAGAATTAAGTAGTGTATCAGTGAAAATCTGTGTAATCCGTGGCAAAGCATTTTTAAACTGATACACTACCCAGAATTAAGAGATTAAAAATTGATGGAATAATTTAATCCCTTAAAACGCGGATTCACGATACTATTTGATATAGAACCGAACCGGTAACTAAATCCCATGCCCACGTTATATTGGAATGAAGATTTTAATTCCCTGTTTCTAACCAGCAATTCATCCCTGGTAAAACTTCCCTTCCTCAACCCTATCTGATCATTGATCAATCCATAATTTCCATAAACAGCAAAATTTAATCCTTTAACAATACGCCAGCTTACAGCACCATTAAACGAAAGATCATTTTTAGACAGGTCATCAAAATAATTAGAGTAAAAAATGCCCAGGTTAATACTGCCCCAGGGTTGGGTAAAGGAGGTAATAATATTTAAACTCTGTTGAATTTGAAATTCCTTTGTTTTAAAATAAACAGTTGTGTCAAAATAATTATTATAAATTGGACCTAACATATACTGAACAACAATTCTTTGGCTATTAAACTTTGAATAGGGATAGAAACTGTATTCCAGCTTAGGTCTTACACGAATACCAAACTTAATATTGGAATAAAGAGAATTTGCATAAGAAGTTGCGATACCATAAGACCAATGGGCATTAATGCTCCTGGCTACCTGCAAATCAGAATAATATTCCTTCCTGGTAAATTTACTTCTGCTGGTATCCTGTATATAAATTTGAACATCCCTGTTAGCGGAAAGGCTAAAATTTATTTTCCATTTTTCAGTTTCTTTATCTGCTGATATATAAGCATACACCGAATGCTGTTTATAATTTTGGGAACCACTTAAACTTCCATTAGCGCCTATTTGATAAACCCATGATTTCCATTTATCAATTTGTGTTGTGGATGCAGTATCTTTTTTCTTATCAGCATAAGATATTTGTAACTCACTGCCTGCAGGCGTTTTCGAGATGTAACGCACAAGGCCCAATTTTAAATACTGGACCAACTTTTTTCTTTGGCCATCTTCAGTTGTAGTGGGGTCATTAAAATAGGTAAGTGTATCTGAAAAATTATGAAATGCTTTTTGACCAATAAAATTTATTTGCGCCTGTATGCCGCCTGATGAACTGTTTTGCGTATTGACCATTACATGCACATCAGCATCAAACCGGTCTCTCACAAATGTTACCATTTTCATTTCCGATCTTACATAATCAAAATCACAAAGCCACGATTGTGTACAATCTAAATACACTTTTAGCTTTTCGGCAGAAGTTTGTGAAAATCCTTTAATTGAAAATAAAACAAGAAGAAATGCAAAAAGTATTTTCCTCATGTAGCTGCTTAAGGTGCAGTAAAGAAAGGCGAAGTAATGTTAAGAAAATCTAAATAAATATCATTCCGCAGTGGTACCTGCACCAAAGTATTCCCTGTTCATTCGTGCAATATTTGAAACAGAAATTCCTTTAGGGCAAACGGCTTCACATTCATAAATATTGGTGCAATTACCGAAGCCTTCTTTATCCATTTGGGTGACCATATTTAAAACTCTTGTTTTTCTTTCGGGCTCGCCCTGTGGCAGTAATGCAAGCTGCGAAACTTTAGCACTTACAAATAACATGGCAGCTCCATTGGGACATGCAGCAACACATGCACCACATCCAATGCAGGATGCAGCAAAGAACGATTCATCAGCTTTTTGTTTTTCTATTGGGAGAGCATTGGCATCAACAGCATTACCAGTATTGACTGATACATAACCTCCTGCCTGTATTATCCTGTCGAAAGCAGTTCTGTCAACAACCAAATCTTTTATAACAGGAAAGGCTACAGAGCGCCATGGTTCCACTACTATGGTATCGCCATCTTTAAAAGCTCTCATGTGTAACTGGCAAACTGTATTCTTTTCCCATGGCCCATGTGCTTTGCCATTTACATACATGCTGCATGATCCGCAAATCCCTTCACGGCAATCATGATCAAATGCAACGGGATCTTTTCCTTCATTTACGAGTCTTTCATTCAGCACATCAAACATTTCTAAAAAAGACATTTCAGAAGAAATGTTTTCAACTTCGAAAGTTTCAAACTTTCCTTTTGCTTCAGCATTTTTCTGCCGCCAAACTTTTAATTTAAGATTCATATTGTAATGTTCCATACACTATCTTCTTTTAAAATATTTTTTATTTATATGAACGCTGGCTAGGATGCACAATATCAAAATGCAATTTCTCTTTGTGCATTTCTTCTTCACCCTTTTCATTGTACTCCCATGCAGCTACGTAACTATAATTTGAGTCATCCCGTTTTGCTTCGCCTTCTTCGGTCTGCATCTCTTCACGAAAATGGCCTCCGCAACTTTCTTTACGGTTTAATGCATCCATACACATCAGTTCTCCTAATTCAATAAAGTCTGCTACCCTGCCAGCTTTATCTAATTCAAAATTCATTTCATTTATTTCCCCGGGAATTCTCACGTTACTCCAGAATTCATTTTTCAATTGCTTTATCTCTTCGATGGCAGTTTTTAATCCTTCTTCATTTCTTGCCATTCCGCATTTGTCCCACATTATTATTCCAAGCCGCTTATGAAAACTTTCTACAGATTCTGTTCCTTTAATGCTCATCAGCTTTTCTATTCTTAGTCTTACTTCATTTTCTGTTTGTTCAAATGCAGGATGTGTTACCGGAATTGAAGGAGTACGAATTTCATCAGCCAGATAATTTCCTAAAGTGTAAGGAATAACAAAGTAGCCATCAGCCAACCCCTGCATTAATGCGGAAGCACCTAGCCTGTTAGCGCCATGGTCACTGAAGTTTGCCTCGCCTAAAGCATATAAGCCGGGAACAGTTGTCATTAATTCATAATCAACCCATAAGCCACCCATTGTATAATGCACAGCAGGATAAATTCTCATCGGAATTTCATATGGATTTTCCCCTGTTATCTTTTCATACATCTCGAAAAGATTGCCATATTTTTCTTCAACAACTTCTCTTCCCAATTTGATAATGGTTGCTTCATCAGCATTTTCAATATTGTGTTTACCCACTTCAATCAGTCCATATCTTTTTATTGCATCAGCAAAATCGAGATAGACTGCAAGCTTTGTTGTTCCAACGCCGTAACCTTCATCACATCTTTCTTTAGCAGCTCTTGAGGCAACATCTCTCGGCACGAGATTACCGAATGCAGGATATCTTCTCTCTAAATAATAATCTCTTTCATCTTCAGGAATATCAGTTGGCTTACGGTTATCACTCTTCTTTTTCGGCACCCATATTCTACCATCATTACGCAAACTTTCGCTCATCAATGTAAGTTTGCTTTGATACTCGCCACTTACCGGGATACATGTTGGATGAATTTGTGTAAAGCATGGATTGCCAAAATATGCTCCTTTTTTATGCGCTTTCCATGCGGCAGTTACATTGCTGCCCATAGCATTGGTGCTTAAATAAAATACGTTTCCATATCCGCCGGAGCACAATAAAACTGCATGCCCGAAATGTCTTTCTAATTTTCCGGTAACCAAATCTCTTGCAATAATTCCTCTCGCCTTACCATCTATCGTTACCACATCCAACATTTCATGACGGCTATACATTTTTACATTTCCCAAAGCAATTTGTCTTTCCAATGCGCTGTATGCACCCAATAATAATTGCTGGCCAGTTTGCCCTGCAGCATAAAAGGTACGCTGCACCTGTGTTCCGCCAAAGGAACGGTTGCTAAGTAAACCTCCATATTCTCTTGCAAAAGGAACGCCCTGTGCAACACACTGATCAATTATTGCTGCGCTTACTTCTGCCAGGCGATAAACATTTCCTTCTCTTGAACGGTAATCACCGCCCTTTACTGTATCATAAAATAACCTGAAAACTGAGTCACCATCATTTTGATAATTCTTTGCTGCATTAATTCCTCCCTGTGCTGCAATGCTGTGTGCACGGCGGGGACTATCCTGGAAACAAAATGCTTTTACTTTATAGCCTAACTCTCCTAAAGACGCAGCAGCAGAGGCTCCTGCCAAGCCTGTACCGATAACTATTATTTCAAGCTTACGCTTATTAGCAGGGTTAACCAGTTTTACATGGCTCTTATAATCGCTCCATTTTTTTTCCAGTTCTCCCTCAGGAATTTTTGCATCTAACCCCATGAAATAGTTTATAGTTTTAGTTAATCCATTTTAAATAAATAGCAATTGGCATTAAAGCAAATAATGTACAAATCACTACAGTATAAAAAACACCTAATCCTTTTATCAATGGTGTATATTTTTTATGATTGATCCCGAATGTTTGAAATGCACTTTGAAAGCCATGCAATAAATGCCATGCCAAGGCAAATACACCTAACGCATAAACAATCACCGCTCCTGGATACTGGAAAACAATTTTCATTTCAGCGTATAGATCATGAACCTGTTGATTGTTATAATCCACAAGAGTGGTTTCCTGTAGTTTATGAATACCTGCCATTCCTCCAAACCTTGATGGCGTCCAGAAATGATATAGGTGAAGAATAAGAAATAATAAAATAAGTGTACCCAATAATCCCATGCTCCTGCTGTACCATTTGCCTTCCCTGTATTTGCTCACCTTATATTTTATTGGCCGTGCATTTTTATTTTGTGACCACAATATTAATCCCTGAACAATGTGTAACAGCAGGCCAACAAATAAACCATACTCCATTGCTCTTATAAAAAAATTAGTACCAAATAAATGAGCCCAGTGATTAAAGGTTTGTCCATTGTCATTGGGATCATACAGATCAAAAAATATCATACTGTTAAGCGTACAATGAACAATTAAAAAAGTGATGAGAAAAAAACCGGTAAGCCCCATCACATATTTTTTACCGAGAGAAGAAGTGAAAAACTGTTTCCATGTCATAAAAGAAGCGTTGGATAAATTTCAGATGGACAAAAATACTACAGGAAGTTTGAAAAAAATAAGAAATAAGAAATGAGACATAAGCCCGCCCGGATGATGACCGGATGGGTATAATAAAATGAGTTAGATATCCAATCGCCTCATTAAGATATTATCCAGCTGTGCAAATAAAAGATCAGGCTTCATGGTGCGCCATTGAGGTACATTCATTAATTCTATGTAATGGTTAAGCCTTGCTTTTTTAAAATCGTATTGGGTTTGCTCGGGCATGTTAAGGCAAATGATCCAGCCGCCTTCATCTGTTACTTCTTCAAACCACTCTTCATAATAACTGTCGTCGCTGCTGTGAAAATTCAAAACATTTTCCGCTATCAAAATATATTTTGTTATTCCTTCTCTTATCAGCAGGTCGATCACATCTCTTTTCAAAGTCATGATATCATTATAGATGGCATCATTCCATTCGCCAAGCATTTCAATAATTGCATAGCCTGAAGTGTAATCCGCCATCAATACTTTTATGTAAAGAGTAGAGCTGCCAAACTCATCCCATTGGGGGTGGATATAATAATTATATACTGTTTGGGAAAAAACAAATTCGCTGTATTCTCTTCCATAAAAGGGTGATCGCTCATCCTCTTCCGATGTGTAGAGATAGCGCCAGTTATCGTATGGTTCAATGTTTTGCAAAGGTTATTTTCAATTTTTTGAATCAATAACTATTCCAACACAAACTTATTATTTCTTCATTTGAAAGTAATATTTTTTTATTCTGAAAAACTATTAAATAAAATCCTTCTAAAACACAAAAGCCGTTCTTTTCAGAACGGCCCCGGGCTTGCAACAAGCAATCGTTAATCAAAAAAAAATTAGTCAATCACTATCTTATCTGCGAAAACAGATTTTTTATTTGCATTTGTTACTTTTATTAAATACATGCCATTTGCAGGTTTTGTTTTCATTTGAATCGTTTCCACCTGGCCTGCAGACTTTACAAATACCTGTTTGCTCATGATAACTTTACCTTGGATGTCAGTTACTGCAATGTTGTATTCTCCTGTTGCACGGTTATCAAACGTAACTTTAAATTGTGAGCCAAAGACAGGATTGGGATAGATAGAAATAAACTGGTTGCCTATAACTTCACGCTGAACCAGGGGTGCGACACCGACTGTATTTCTTACCTGGCTTGTGAATAATAAGTTTCCATTGGCAAGATCTGAAGCATTGTAAACCTGTCCTGTAGTATTAAGTTTTGTGGCAGCAAGATCTTTCATGTTCACTTTATAAAAACCTTCAAAAGTATTGGCACTGCTTATTATTACGTTATCATCATTATCTACGGCAGCACCGTTTAAAGTGTAAACACCGCTCAAACCGGTTATGCTGCCAAGGTGAGTTGCAATCCTGCTTTCTAAATCAATTTTAAATACATTTTTACTGGCTGTAAATAAATATAAATTTCCCAAAGCATCTGCCACCATGTCTCCACCCCAGCTGCTGCATTTATTATGAACTGAAATGTGATTATTTAAGGATGCATCAATCAGGTTACCGAGATCTGTTATAACAATTTTTTTGCCGGTGGTGAATTTAATAAGGTGGTTTCCATCGTTTGTTAGCGCATAGCCATTTCCATCTGCGCCAATTGTCATTCTTGTAAAATGATTTGCTTCATCATTTGAATTTGCCAGGCTTAACAGCGGGCTTTGTAGTGTGTAAAATTTAGGATTCTCTGCATTTGAAGAAAGATCGAGCCAGCGCAGTTCGCTTAGGAACATGGGAGAAAAAAATAGTTTGTCATGCTTTTTGTCATATGCTGCCGCCGCAACCATGGTAGCAGTGGGAAATTCAGCAGAGCCAACCTGTTTGGTACCTGGTTTATTTTCTGCCGTTACTTCTTTGCCGGTAATAATATTCCGCATCATAAAGCCTGTAACACCTTTCTCAAAAATATTTTTTGTAACGGCGCCTGTAGCAAGATCGATCTGCCGTATGTTCATCCATTGAAAATCTCCATTGCCCGTAATGGCAAATGCTTTATTGGCATCCTGTGCCGTAGAACAAATAGTAAATGATAAAATGAAAACTGAAAGTAGAAGTTTAAGTTTCATAAGCTAAAAATTGAGACAATAAATTTAATATAATAATAGCTGAAGAAAAAAATTATTTATAGCTATCCACAGCCTTTTTTACGCTGCCGTGGGTGAATAATATTTCCTTTGCTTTTACATAATCGGTGATCCCTGTTTTTTCCATAAGCATTTTTACACCGCGGTCTACAATTTTATCATTGGTAAGCTGCATATTCACCATTTTATTATCCTCCACCCTTCCCAATTGTATCATTACAGTTGTGGAGATCATATTCAACACTAATTTTTGTGCTGTGCCACTTTTCATCCTTGTGCTGCCTGTAACAAACTCCGGACCTACTACAACTTCAATCGGAAAGTCTGCAGCGGCGCTTAATGGTGAATCAGGATTGCAGGAAATGCTGCCGGTAACTATCCCATGTTCTTTACATTTTTGCAAGGCCCCGATAACATAAGGTGTTGTTCCGCTGGCTGCAATTCCTATTACCACATCTTTATCAGTTACATAATGGTATTGCAAATCTTTCCATCCCTGCTCTGCATCATCTTCTGCATATTCTATTGCCTCAGTCATTGCTTTAAGGCCGCCGGCAATAATACCAATCACCAAACCCTGTGGTATACCATAGGTAGGCGGGCATTCACTTGCATCAACGATTCCCAATCTTCCGCTGGTGCCTGCGCCGATATAAAACAAACGGCCGCCCATCAGCATCTTATCAGCAATTGCATTTACTAATGCTTCAATCTGCGGAATTATCTTTTCAATGGCAGAAGGAACTTTTTTATCTTCCTTATTAATGTTGGTTAGAATTTCGTTCACTGACATTTTTTCTAAATGCCTGTACTCTGATGGTTCTTCTGTTATTTTTTTAAATGACATATTATTGGCCTCACCCTATTCCCTCTTCTGCAAAGAAGGAGGTCGGGCATTTATTAAAAATTATTCTTTTGTTTTTTACTTTTTATCATTTGAATATTTCATGAGCACTCGCTTATCACAGATATTCCATTCTCCATTTAGAGAGTTAGAGGGTATGGTATTCTATCAACCCCTGCATTGGATTTTTCATAACCTTCCCTAATTGTAACTGATAGGATTTGCACATATCTGTGAGCACGTCTTTAAAGCCATGTGCAATGCTCCCAACAAAATGAACGGGCAACGTCCAGCTTTCCTTGTATTTATAAATGTGGTTGAAAAAAAAATCGTTCAACCCATCTTCAATTATATTTTCTATCATATAATGCCCGCGGTTCTCTGCTAAAAAAATTGCAAAAGAAGCCATATATCGGTTTGGCAAAGGCTTTTTATAAACTGCATTTAATATTTCTATACTGTTGGTAACAAACTTTGCATCAAATCTTGACCTTAAATCTTCATCAAAAGTATTATATAGATAGTACTGTATTACTTTTTTACCGAGATAAGCCCCGCTTCCCTCATCACCTAAAA
Source organism: Chitinophagaceae bacterium (assembly GCA_028288585.1). Lineage (GTDB taxonomy): Bacteria > Bacteroidota > Bacteroidia > Chitinophagales > Chitinophagaceae > Ginsengibacter. The sequence goes on from JAQBNL010000014.1 coordinate 37,989, forward strand.
TATAACCTAAGCCGGGACTGTTCTTTATAATTTTTTTTCCATTGTAATAACACGAGTTTGACCCCGAGCCGAGTATGCAGGCTATCCCTTTTTCATCACCGCATAAAGCTTTGGCGGCAGCCATCAGGTCATGGTCAACTGAAAGCTTTGCTTCCGGAAAAATATTTTTAAAAACCTTCTTCACCACTTTTACATTATCAGGATTACTGCATCCTGTGCCATAATAATGTATCTCATCAATATTAATTTTTTTTAATTGTGGTTTTAATTCATCCATTAATATCTTCTGCATTTGGTCTGCTGAAATAAAATAAGGACTCATTCCCTGTGTAATGAATATGCGTTTTTTATGGCCATTTAACAGGCACCATTCTGTTTTTGTTGCACCGCTGTCAGCAATCAATTTTATGAGTGGCATATTTAATCCCGGATTATTTAGTGAAATTCGCAAAATAAAAATAGTTTAATTACAGATAGTATGCAGAAGAAAAAACTCCAGGTTTGGTTGCCCTTGCTTTTTAGTTTGGTTATGATTGCAGGAATGATACTCGGTTATAAAATAAAGACCAACATGCCCGACACCGGCATATTCTTTACTGAAAAACGCAGGCCTGTTCAGGAAGTGCTTAATCTTATTGAAAATAAATATGTTGATAATGAAAATCCTGATTCATTAAGTGATGCGGCTATTGACGCCATATTAAGTAAGCTTGACCCGCATTCAGTTTTTCTCCCGGCATCCCAGCTTCAAAGTGCCAAGGAAGATCTCCAGGGAGGATTTTCGGGTATCGGGGTTGAATTCAATATTTTTAGTGACACGATTAATATTCTTAATGTTATCAAGGATGGCCCTTCAGATAAGGCAGGCATACAAATCGGCGACAAATTTTTAAAGGTGGGAGATTCAGTTGTTGCCGGTGTAAAAATTACAATTGATAAAATAAAAAATCTTTTACGCGGTAAAGGAGGCTCTAAGGCAGATTTAACTGTTTTAAGAGGGAATGAACAAAAACATTTTGTTATTACCAGGGATATGATACCGCTTTACAGCCTGGATGCTGCTTATATGATAACTGATAGTGTAGGTTATATACGGCTTAATAAATTTTCTGAGACAACTTATAAAGAATTTATGGATGCAACATTAAAGTTGCAAAAGCAGGGAATGAAAAGTATGATACTTGACCTGAGGGATAATGGCGGTGGCATATTAACACAGGCTACCAATATTGCTGATGAATTTTTAGACCAGGATAAACTTATTACATATACTGAAGGTGCACATTCTCCTAAAAAAGAATATCGCTGTGAGAAAGAAGGCATATTTGAAAAAGGGAAATTGGTTGTACTTGCAAATGAAGGTTCTGCTTCTGCCAGCGAAATTCTAATCGGGGCATTGCAGGACTGGGACAGGGCAACAATTGTTGGCAGAAGAACTTTTGGCAAAGGATTAGTGCAGGAACAATATGAGTTAAGTGATGGTTCAGGTTTGCGGTTAACAGTTGCAAGATATTATACGCCACTGGGCCGCAGCATACAAAAATCTTATAGTGAGGGAATTAAAATTTACCAGGAAGATCTTTTGAACCGCATGCATGGCGGAGAAATGCTGAACTTCGATTCAATAAAACATACAAACGGCAAAGCCTATAAAACCAAATCAGGGAAAGTTGTTTATAGCGGCGGCGGAATTACACCTGATATTTTTGTTGCAGTTGACACCTCGGGATTTAATGCAGAAATAAGGAAGGTATACATAAAAGGCACTATCAATAAATTTGTTTACGGAAACTATCTTGCCAATAAAAATAAATTTACTGCTTATACATCACCGGTACAGTTTGAAAAAAATTATTCAGTTGATGAACCTACATGGAATAGTTTTAAAAATTTTGCTGTTAAGGATTCTATTAATATAAGCATGATTGGAGCAAAGGAAAGATCAGAACTATCAAAACAAATAAAAATATTAACTGCCCGCCAGTTATGGCGCAACGAAGGTTTGTACGAAGTAAGCAATGCAGAAGATGTTGCGATAAAAAAGGCTTTGGAAGTATTAAATAAATAAATATTTCATTAGCAGTTTATAGATTAAAATTTCTACTTTTAATTTCTAAACTTAACTATATGATATATTGTTTAAGCTGCGGAAGAGGAATTCCTGATGACAGCAAGTTTTGTACATTCTGTGGAACTCCTACACCGGTTGTTGATCCCAAACAGCCCAATCTTGCCACCAACGCTCCATCTTCAAGGCAACCCGTAGATGTAAGCAGAACGCATACTTCAACAAAAACAGTTAATGAATTTTATAAAGACGCAGGTTTCTGGGGAGCCATATTGGTTTTGGCAGGTTTCTTTTTACCTTTTTTTACTAAGGATGGCACATCCCTGCTTGATGCTGTACAAACTACAGCTTCCACCGAGCCTGCTGTTTTAATCTGGCTTGTATTTCCTGTAACAGGCTTAGTTGTTCTTTTGCATAGCCTGGTAAATGGTTGGCCCGGTTTTATTACAACTATTTTTATAATCCTTGCCTTAATTGCTCTTGTATTGTTTGGCTATGTAATGATGAAAGATCCGGAAAAGTATTTTGGAGCTAAAGATTTTTCTACAATTATTCAAACAGCAGGCATGGGATTGTGGGCAACTTTGCTAGGCACTGTCCTTTTACTTTTTCACAGCAGGCGCCGAAGAGTTGAAGTGCATAATACAAAAGTTATTGACAGGAATTTATAGTTTACTTTTCAAAGAAAGCAACTAAAACTAAGTTTATGATTTACTGTTTAAACTGCGGAAAAGGTATTCCCGATCAAAGTAAGTTTTGTACATTTTGCGGAACGGCGGTACCAACTGTTGATCCACAAAATCCTAATATTGCTGTTCCACGCTCAACCCCGCAAAATGTAAATCCTACAACACCAACAATGCCGCCACAATATGTTAATCCTGTATCACAGACACCTCCAGGCCAGCAGTATGTAAATGTTCAACAGCCTGTGGCAGGTACAAAAAATGAATTCTATAAAAATGTAGGATTCTGGGGCGCTGTACTTACATTTATTGGTTTCTTTCTTCCTTATGTTAATGGTATTGATGTAAGCTTTTATTATTTAGTTACTGACCTTGCCACGGATAAACCTGAATTGTATCTGTATCTCATATTTCCAATATCAGCAGCCATTCTTATCATCCAGGGATTAACAGGTATGTTTCCAAAATTGTTGGTGGTAATATTTAAAATGCTTCCGCTGCTTACGCTGATCTTACTTATAATCGGCGCATCAAATTCCGGCGATAATCTTGGTTTTATGGGAGATGGTATTGGCACCATTCTAAGTAATATTGGTATAGGATTATACATGACCGTGATAGGCACCATTCTTATGTTATTTTTCCGGACAACAAAAACAAAAACCTGACTTACCTAAAAGATAATTTATTATGGAAATGATAGCTCATTTCCATTTTTTTTATCACTACTATATCAAATTAGTAACTTGCACGCTGAAATTAAAAAATACATGTGGCTTAATAACATTCTCGAAACCATTGGCAATACTCCTCTTATCAAATTAAATAAGATCACAAAAGATTTACCCTGCACGGTATTGGCCAAGGTTGAATACTTTAATCCCGGTAATTCTATAAAAGACCGGATGGCAGTAAAGATGGTTGAAGTGGCAGAGAGGGAAGACAAATTAAAACCCGGCGGAATTATTATTGAAGGCACTTCAGGCAATACGGGTATGGGACTTGCGCTGGCAGCATGCGTGAAGGGATATAAATGCATTTTTGTTACCACTGATAAGCAATCAAAAGAGAAAGCAGATATTTTAAAAGCAGTAGGCGCAGAAGTAATTGTTTGTCCAACCAATGTTGAACCGTCTGACCCACGAAGTTATTATTCTGTAGCAGCAAGGCTGGCAAAGGAAACGCCCAATTCATTTCACATGAACCAGTATGATAACCTTGCCAATCGTGAAGCTCATTATGAAACAACAGGCCCCGAAATTTGGGAGCAGACCGAAGGAAAAATTACGCATCTTGTTATTGCCACGGGAACCGGCGGAACAATTACAGGTACAGCAAAATATCTAAAAGAAAAAAATCCCGCGATAAAAATTTGGGCTGTTGATGTGTATGGTTCACTGCTTAAAAAATATCACGATACCGGGATTGTTGATATGAGTGAAGTGCATCCTTACATTACGGAAGGAATAGGGGAAGATTTTGTGCCCGCCAATTATGATATGAGCCTGATAGATAAATTTGAACAGGTGAATGATAAGGACGGGGCAGTAATGGCAAGAAGAATTTCAAAAGAAGAAGGAATATTTGTAGGTTATAGTTCCGGCAGCGCTCTGCAGGGAATAATGCAGTTAAAGAATGAATTGAAGAAAGATGACCTGGTAGTGGTAGCATTCCCTGACCATGGCAGCCGTTATGTTGGCAAAGTATACAACGACCAGTGGATGATGGAAAGAGGCTTCCTTGATGTGAAAACATTTAAAGACCTCGTTGGCGGCCGTGGCGCTAAACGGTTGGTTACCATCGACCCCAAACAAACTGTTGCCGAAGTTATTGAGCTGATGAAAAAATATGATATTGAAAATGTACCTGTAATGAATGCCAGCCGGGATGGTAACGGACTGGGCGATGGCATCGTTGGTTCACTCAGCGAAAGCGGGCTGTTTAAAAGGATATTATCTAATCCCGAAATAAAAAATGAGCAGGTACAAAGTGTGATGGAAAAGCCCTACCCTGTTGTGCCATTTGACACGCCTGTTGAACGCCTCAGCAATTTGATATCGAAAGAAACCGGCGCTGTATTAAGCAAAGATGACAGTGGTAATTACCACATCGTTACCAAGTACGATATTATACAGAGTTTGGCGAAGTAGCCCCCTGTCCCCCGAAGGGGAACTTAAATTGTTCACCGTAATTATTTTGACACTTCATTAAACGTGAATGAACTTGCTCACCTTCCTTTCGTGAAGGGGCTTTGTGGAATTTAATTTTGAATAATGGTTTATGGGGATGGGCTTTATTATCCCTCTCTCAATACAAATTGAAGGGTAAATAAAGAGCGTATAATTTCAACTTTGGTGCAGATACCATTTTTATAAGTGTAGTAATTAAATTTCCCGTCCGGCATAGT
>JAQBNL010000030.1 GCA_028288585.1 Chitinophagaceae bacterium
ATAATTTCAACAGTCCTGTTTATTTATGCGACCTGGCCGGATGCAATCCAACCTATAAATGGAAGGTGGACGGCGTTTTACAAGGTACAGGAACTTCATTTTCTTATACAGCAGTTGCGGGCTCACATCTGATAACTATTCAACCTTATTGCGGTATTGATTCCTGTTCTCCTTGCGAGTTTAAAGTTGTGGTTAAAGATGAGAAGTCAAGCTGTAATTGTAGCTTTAAACCTGTATTTGAATATATAGCCAGAAGTGGAAAAACTGGAAACTATTACTCCCAACTTTGAGTGCAAAGACGCATAGTGTTTTCTCTGTGTTCTCCAAAAGATATTTTCCTTTTTCCATTCTTTCCTGCTGCAGGTATTTATATAACCCCATACCGAAAAGCTTTTTTAACCTATTTTTTAATTTGCTCAACTAAATGCCATAAGCTTTGCCATTTCCTTAATGGTAATGCCTCGAAGGATGCTTTATGTTCAGCTCCTTACCTCGTTAAGACATTTAATATGATATTTGGTTATCATTTCTGCAAAATAAATTTTTCAACAGAAAAATAAAAACCGTAATTGTACGGGAGGAAAGAAGCTTAGATTAAAAAATATCCTCCTGCATATCTTTTTAGTCTGATTGCATATTTAAAAAAAAATTTTTGGAATTATTTTTTGATTTTTTATAAAATACCGTGTTTATACGGTTTTCCGGCATTTTTCCCCAGGCTATTTTTATAGCACTATGGAACTAATATCAACAGTAGAACGTGCTGTCTCACATTCAAGGGAATTTGGAAAATTCATTGTCGTTTATAAAAACAATGTAAGGTCCTTTAACAGCCTGATTACAGCATTTTTATTTTATTACCGTCTCGAAACTGAGGCTTCCTTATGGGATATTACTTCAGGTGAGGAATTACTGGAGAAAAAGTGTTTACAATCAGAAAGCTGATACCCGGTGGCATAAAAACTCCCTAACTTACCAGGTTGGGGAGTGAATTAAAAAATTTTATTTTTTAATTTTTAATATGCGCTATAAATGTATAAACTTTATTGTAACCACCAACTTTTTTTGTAGAAAACAACCGTAGTACTACGGTTGTTTTTGCTTTACGGCTACAATCCTACAAAAAATCCAGACTGCGGGCTTATTAAAGAACTACAACAAAAAGATAAAATAAGCAATCAGTAAAGTTCTGATCCGATCGATTGCATTTTTCACACCTGGCCTTTTGCTGAATGGAAATATTAAAGGGTTATGAGAAATGAAAATTTGTACATCTTGATTTAAGGTTGCAATGCAGTCTTAAAATGCAGTTCGCGAATTAATTACTATAAACTATTAATTCACTGTCACTTCACCCGGCTTCACCCAAAACTCTTTTTCGTGAAAGTAATTTGCATCAATATTTATAAACAAAAAAAATATTATCATGAAAAAAAGATCATTCCCAATCGCAGTATTAGTATGCTTTATCGCTCTGTTTTCATCCAATACATTTGCCCAGACAGCTCCCGGAGATTGGGGAGATGGCGGGCAGGTTGGTGAAGTACCTTCACAACCATCTCCTGTTTCTTTTAAAAGAAATAACGGCAACGATATTTGCGGAGCTGAAGCAGAGATAAGAGTTGCCTTTGCCATACTGCCTAATTATTTTCCGGCAATCGAAGAAATCAGATCTGAAGCGCGTGCAGTTACAGGAATTGTAATTAGTAATATAGATGCATCACAATTGGTCAAAAAGGGATATGTAAGCTATTGTATCAGTTCTGTCAATATAATCCCTGCCGGTAAATTATGGATCAAGTTTCATTATACGCAAACCAACCAAATTTTTTGGCTTACGGAAAGCCTTAATCCTACAGGGAAATAAATGGAAACCATTAATTACGAAAGGGACTTTTGAACCTGTAATTGAAATTAATACTAAACAAAAATTGCAAACAATGTTTACAGAGATTTCATGGGGCACCTATATTACAATTGTAATTGTTCTATTAGCCGTTTATTATTTATTTATTGGCTTTAGATATTACAGGAGGGATCTTAGCCAATTAATATCAGGAGGGAAAACAGGCTTTCCCGATAAGGCAAAATTCACTGCATCAAAAAGTGATGTGATAATTAAACCGAGGCCCCATGAGGCTTTCATGCAACTGTCAGTTGAAGACCAAAATCTCTATCAATTATTGCAATCCCTGTCAGATGAGATCCAGGCGTTGCTTGGTGAAGCAGGTAATAAGAGATTGAACAAAGATGAGATTATCACGGCCCTGAAAATATTAATAGCAAAATATTCTGTTTTAAAAAATTCATCCTTCCGGGAATCCATACAAAATTTAATACAAACAGAATCTGAAACCAATTGCTCCATTCACCTTAGTGAAAAAGAATTAAGTGAATTGTGGTAGGTGAATGGAGTTTTTTAATTACCCAGATAAAATAAGTGAAAATGAGAAGAGTGAAAATGAGGAGAGTGTTGCTGAATTTGAAAATGTTTTTTGTTGCCTGTGTTGTATCTGTAAATGCAGTTGCACAGGATGGTAACGCCGGGATTAATGAAGCCAATACCAAAGTGCGGGGCTACTTTTCTGCAGGCACTAATCTTATGTATGCAGTAGGTGCCATAGTCGGATTGATCGGCGCAGTTAAAGTGTTCCAGAAATGGAATGCCGGTGATCATGATACCGGGAAGGTGGCAGCAGCCTGGTTTGGCAGTTGTGTTTTTTTGGTAGTGGTGGCGACTGTTATCAAATCATTCTTTGGTGTATAAAAAATTCCCATGTCAAGTATATACCAAATCAATAAGGGAATAAATAAGCCAATAGAATTTAAGGGGCTAAAAGCACAGTACATCTGGTACCTGGGCGGTGGGCTTGTTGCCTTGTTGATATTGTTTGCAATAATTTATATCGCAGGTCTTAATGTTTTTATTTGTCTTGCTATAATTCTGATGCTTGGTTCCGGGTTATGTATGTATGTATATAAATTAAGCAGTACATATGGTCAGTACGGTTTAATGAAAAAAGTTGCAAAGAAAGCAGTTCCGAAATGTATTAAAAATTATTCACGCAAGGCTTTACAAAAATTATTGCAGCATGGTTAAGGAATTAAAAAACATATTGCCCATTTATGGAGTAGAACATGATGCTATTCTTTCTAAGGAGGGTGATATAACTATTGCTTTTAAAGTTGACCTACCGGAAATCTTTACCCTTAGTGACCAGGAATATGAAGCTTTTCATCATGGGTGGATAAAAGCCATTAAGGTGTTACCGGTTCATTCGGTAATGCATAAGCAGGACTGGTTCACGGAAAATAAATACAAGGCAACCTTTGCATCAGAAGATCAAAGCTTTTTATCAGGAAGCAGTGAAAGATTTTTTAATGAACGTCCTTATCTTGATCACAGCTGTTATATAATGCTCACTAAAAAGCCTGCAAACAGGAAAACATCAACATCCCTTTTTTCCAATCTTTTGAAAAGAACTATTGTACCCGAAGAAACATTACAGCCGAAACATTTTCATGATTTTTTAAACCATGCCGGACAGTTTGAAAGGATATTATCAGACAGTGGCTTTATGAAATTAACAAGATTAAAAAATGATGAGCTCACATCTATCATTGAAAATTATCTTAACCTTCAAACACCGGGTGGTGATTTTGTTTTACGGGATATTGAATTTGATAAATTTCAGATAGGTGAATATCATTTGCAGCTGTACACTCTGGCAGATGCAGAAAATGTTCCTGCATTATGCGGTTCAAGAATTAACTATGATAAATATTCTACTGACCGAAAAAAATTCAGCATAGGCTTTGCCTCCCCTGTGGGACAATTGCTTTCCTGTAATCATGTTTATAACCAGTATGTCTTTATTGGTGATGTTCAAAAAACATTACAAAAGATGGAAAGTAAAAGATTACGGCTCCAGTCCTTATCCGCTTACAGTCGTGAGAATACAATCGCTAAAGAAGCAACTGATAATTTTTTAAACGAAGCTATCGGAGAACAACGCTTACCTGTGAAAGCACATTTTAATTTATTGGTGTGGACAGATAACGAGGAGAAATTAAAAGAGTTGAGGAACCTATGTTCATCTGCGCTGGCGCAAATGGATGCCACACCAAAAATGGAAACCGAGGGCGCGCCGCAAATATTCTGGGCAGGTATTCCGGGTAATGCTGCAGACTTCCCTATGAACGATACATTTGATACTTTCTCACCACAGGCCTGCTGCTTTCTGAACCTTGAAACCAATTACCGTTCCTCTATCAGCCCTGTAGGGATAAGAATGGGGGACCGTTTGACCGGGCATCCTGTGCATGTTGATATTTCTGATGAGCCTATGGAAAAAGGAATATGCACCAACCGGAACAAATTTATTCTCGGGCCTTCGGGCAGTGGTAAATCTTTTTTCACTAATCACATGGTTCGCAGTTATTATGAACAGGGAACGCATATCGTGCTTGTGGATGTGGGCCATTCCTATCGCGGACTGTGTGAGTTGGTGAAGGGTTATTATTTCACATACAGTGAAACAAAGCCAATTAAGTTTAATCCCTTTTATATTGGCGAAGGGGATATGCTTGATACTGAAAAAAAAGAAAGTATTAAAACATTGCTGCTTGCACTTTGGAAAAAAGACAATGAAACTTTCAATCGATCTGAGTATGTGGCATTATCAAATGCATTGCAATTGTATTTTGAGAAGCTGGATAGGAATACAAATTTGTTCCCATGCTTTAATACTTTTTATGAATTTTTAAGAGATGAATTTGTTGAGGTACTGAAAGAAGATAAAGTAAAAGATAAGGACTTTGATGTTAGTAACTTTCTCTATGTACTTCGTCCGTATTACAAAGGTGGGGAATTTGATTATTTATTGAATGCCAAAGAAAACCTGGATCTGTTACAGCAAAGGTTTATTGTGTTTGAGCTGGACAATATTAAAGATCATCCAATTTTATTTCCTGTTGTAACGATCATCATAATGGAGGTATTTATTTCCAAAATGAGAAAATTGAAAGGAGTCCGCAAAATGATCCTGATCGAGGAAGCATGGAAAGCAATTGCCAAAGAAGGTATGGCAGAATACATCAAATATTTATTCAAGACAGTAAGGAAATTTTTTGGTGAAGCTGTTGTTGTAACCCAGGATGTTGAAGATATTATTTCATCGCCCGTTGTTAAGCAAGCTATTATCAATAACAGTGATTGCAAGATTTTGCTTGACCAGAGCAAGTACCAGAACAAGTTCGACCAGATACAGGAACTGCTGGGATTGACAGAAAAAGAAAAGGCATTGGTGTTATCTATCAATAAAGCCAACGATCCGACAAAAAAATATAAAGAAGTTTTTATAAGCCTTGGGGGTATTCTCTCCAGAGTTTACAGAACCGAAGTATCTCCGGAAGAATACCTGGCTTATACCACGGAAGAAAAAGAGAAAATTAAAGTACAGCAAGCGGCTGAAAGATTTGGAGGGGACATTGAAAAGGGAATTGAATTTCTTACTAAAATGAAATCGTGAGTTATGAAAAAAATATTATTAATCGGTATCGTAGTGGTGATAAATTCTGTTCCTGTAAATAATGTACATGCACAGGGTAGTATCCTTGAAATTATTAAAGCAGGTATTATAAAAGTAATAAAGGCAGTTGATCTGAAAATCCAAAGGTTGCAGAACAAAACGATCTGGCTGCAGAATGCGCAGAAAGTATTGGAAAATAAAATGTCCGAGTTGAAGCTAACAGATATCGGTGACTGGGTACAAAAACAAAAAACATTGTATGCGGATTATTTTGATGAATTATGGAAAATAAAAAACACAATAACCACCTATCAAAAAGTAAAAGAAATCATTAAAAAACAGGTACAGCTGGTTAATGAATATTCAAGAGCAATATCGCTCTTTAAACAGGATAAGCACTTTACAGAAAAGGAAATAAGCTATATGCATGACGTATATAGCGGGATACTGGATGAGAGTGTAAAAAATATTGAACAGATACAACTTGTCATCAACGCTTTCGTCACACAGATGAGTGATGCAAATCGGCTGGAAATTATTAATACGGCTTCTGATAATATTGAACAAAATATTTCTGACCTGAGACAATTCAACCAGGAAAATATTAAGATCAGTTTGCAAAGAGCAAAAGATAAGAATGATATAGAAGCTGTAAAGAAGTTATATGGGATTCAATAATGTGAAAATGAAAATCGTGAAGAATGAAAAATATAATAATTATACTTTCTTTTTTAATTGCTGGTAAACTAAGCCAGGCCCAAACATATGATGAATGGGTACTTCAAAAAAAGACACAGAAAAAATATTTACTTGAACAAATACTCGCACTCAAAACCTATACCGGATATGCAGAGAAAGGATATTCTATTGCCACCAAGGGACTAAGCACTATAAAGGATATTAAGAATGGTGATTTTAACCTGCATAATAATTTTTTTAATTCCTTGTCATGTGTCAATCCCCAGGTAAAAAAATATTCTAAAGTGGCTGCAATAATTGCGATGAAAATTTTCATCACGAAGCATGTCCACAACACAATAAAGGATTGCAGGAACGCAAAACAGCTAACGAATACAGAGTTAGACTATCTGCAAAAGTTGTTTAATAATCTTCTGGATGATTGCGCTAAAAATTTAGATGAACTCATTGCTCTTATAACTGATGGGGAACAGCAAATGAAAGACGATGAACGAATAAAAAGAATTAATAAGCTGTATGCAGACATGCAGGATAAGCAGGTGTTTGCACAGTCCTTCGGGAATGCTGCGAAAGGTCTTTCTGTTCAAAGGAGAATTGACCGGTACGATATTGAGATTGAAAAAAAATTAAATGGATTAAAATGAAAACAAAATTCTATGCGGTTTTATTATTTGCAATGATGGGTTATCATTCAGCATTTTCCCAATCCGAGGAAGCGCAACAATTATTATTGAATGTAGAAAAGCTGATCCAATTAAAAAAGATACTGAACGACATGTATAAAGGATATAAGATCGTCAGCAAAGGTTATAATACTATAAAAGATATTTCAGAAGGCAATTTCGATCTGCATAAAACATTCTTAGATGGACTGATGGAAGTAAGTCCTGCAGTAAAAAAGTACAAACACATAGTTGATATTATTGCTGCACAGGGAATGCTAGTTAAGGAATATAAAAGTGCATTTAACCGCTTTAAGAAAAGCAACCTGTTTAATATAAAGGAAATAGACTACATGGGTGGTGTCTATAAAAATTTATTTGATAAAAGCCTGCAAAGCCTTGATGAGTTATTGATGGTCATAACAGCCAACCAGCTCCGCATGAGTGATGATGAAAGATTCGCAGCAATAGACAGAATTTTTGCAGACATGCAGGATAAACTTTCCTTCCTCAGAAACTTTAACCGCAGTACAACAATACTTGCAATGCAAAGAGGAAAAGAATCAATGGATACAAAAGTATTGCAACAGTTATATGGTGCTCATTAACGAATTAAAAAATGTGCGAATGAAAAAGTGTGTATGGGTTATGTTATGTGTAATAGTTGTGCCAAATCTAGCACAGGCACAGGGTGGCTTTGCAGATGAAGTTAAAAGCCTGCATACCGTTCTTGAAAAACTTTATGATGAAATGCTGCCCCTATGCAGCAAGCTTATGGGAGTCGGTCGTGGCATCGCAGGTTTTGCTGCCACCTGGTATATAGCCAGCAGGGTATGGAGACATATTGCGAATGCCGAACCGATAGATTTTTATCCGTTATTCCGTCCGTTTGTTTTAGGATTTGCTGTTCTCATTTTTCCCTCTGTCATCTCGATGATCAATGGTGTGATGCAGCCAACAGTTACCGGTACTGCTTCGATGGTTGAAGATTCGGATAAAGCTATAGCTGTTTTGCTGCAGAAAAAACAGGAAGCTATTAAGCAAACAACCGTGTGGCAAATGTATGTAGGGGAAACAGGCAGCGGTGACAGGGATAAATGGTATAAGTATACCAATCCCGGTGATGATCCGTCAGACGAAGGTTTTTTTGAAGGCATCGGTAATGATATCAAGTTTGCGATGGCAAAAGCTTCTTACAATTTCCGCAATGCCATCAAGCAATGGCTTAGTGAAATATTGCGGGTGTTTTATGAGGCGGCATCTCTATGCATTGATACGATCAGGACGTTTTATTTAATTGTGCTGGCTATTCTTGGGCCACTGGTTTTTGGGATTGCTGTGTTCGATGGTTTCCAACATACGCTTACAGTATGGATTGCACGCTATATCAATATTTTTTTATGGCTTCCTGTTGCCAATATTTTCGGTTCTATCATCGGCAATATCCAGGAGAATATGCTCAAAATAGATATTGCCCAGGTGCAGGATTATGGCGACACTTTTTTTTCATCAACCGATACAGCCTACCTGATCTTCCTGATTATCGGCATAGTGGGTTATTTCACTGTTCCTTCGGTTGCCAATTATATAGTACATGCCGGTGGGGGAAACACCTTACTATACAAGGTTACAAGTCTCACATCAAGTTCCAGTCGCACTGTAGCGAATACGATTTCATCAGGTGCCGGTATGATGGCTGATTCATTTGGTAATGCTGCAGGCAGGATGTCACAAAGCATGTCTTCCCAGGGCCGTACATCCGGCTATTTCAATGAAGGCAATAACAACAATTACATGAAAGATAAATTATCCGGAAATACATAAGCTATGTTCAGACAAATGAAAAATATAGATGCGGCTTTCAGGCATATAAAAATGTTTTCGATCCTGCTGTTGGCAGGCTGCTTTTCCCTTTGTTTTTATGTGCTGTACAAAAGCAATGAATTGTCTGCAAGAGTGCAGGACAGGATCTATATACTGGCCGGTGATAAGGCACTGGAAGCTTATGCTTCAGGAAGAAAGGATAATATACCGGTTGAAGCAAAAGATCACGTTTCTATGTTTCATCAATATTTTTTCACACTGGACCCTGATGATAAAGTGATTGATGCGAATCTTTCTAAAGCAATGTATCTGTCTGATGGCTCTGCCAAAAAGCAGTATGATAACTTAAAAGAAACAGGATACTATTCAAATATCATATCTGGAAATATCAGCCAGGAAATAAACATTGACAGCGTACATGTCGATATCAAACAGCTACCATATTATTTCAAGTGTTTTGGAACCATTCGTATCATTCGTCCTAACAGTATTGTAACCCGCAATTTAATTACAGAAGGCTTTTTAAGAAATACCGCAAGGTCAGACCATAACCCACATGGCTTCCTGATAGAGCGCTGGAGCACACTTGAAAACAAGGATCTAAAAACAGAGAACAGATGAAAATGAATACGGATAAAGCTGCGCGCTGGATCGCCAATGGAATATTGAAAGTGCAAAAAAAATTTGCCAATACATTGGACAGGATATCTGCCTCGTGGAAAACAAAACATCAATGGATATTTCTTTACCTGGTTTCTCTTGTGTTTGGTGGTTTAAGTATAGTAGCTGTTATAAAACCATTCAATAAAAAAGCACAGAATGTTTTACCTAAACCTGCGGCTATTAGGACACCGAGGAGTGTTCCAAATGAGGATCGTCAATCCGTAAAAATAACCGACAACGAGATAAGGCAGGTTCAGAATTTTAAAAGATCACTTGACAGCGCTTCAAAAAAAAAGTTACTGGAAGAACGGCCCGGTTTGATGGATAGCCTTGAGATGGTTGAGCAATTATATTATTCACAAAAAAAATAAATGTATGAACAACAGGTCAGCGCAGTTCCTGCGCAAAAGAAAATTTTACCTGGTATTACCATTACTGGCATTACCCTTTATTACACTTACATTTTGGGCTATGGGAGGTGGCAAAGAAAAAAAGGAAGGGGAGAAAATTACTGCCGGTTTGAATTTGCAGTTGCCGGATGCGAAGTTAAAAGATGAGAAAGACTTTGATAAGCTGAGCTTTTATAACCAGGCTGAGAAAGATTTTTTAAAGAATGAAGAAGCATTAAGGAATGATCCTAATTATAAACCTGATACAGCGGTGAATGCCCTGCAAGTTATTACGCCAAATAATTCCGGATATTCTCCTGAACAAAACAGGATGATAACATCACCTTTTACTAATAATGGGATAGATGCTAATGAGCAAAAGATTTACAGGAAGATAAATGAACTGAATCAGCAGATCAATAAATCAGAACAGACTTCTAAAAATTCCGGCGGGCAGTCTAACATAAATCCAAATGAACAATTTTCCAAAGAGGTTGACAAGCTGCAAAGCATGATGCAGATGATGAACGAAAAAAAGGAAAATGATCCTGAAATGGAACAGGTAGCTACTATGCTTGACAAGATCCTGGACATTCAGCATCCGGACAGGATAAAAGACAAGATCAAAGAGAAGTCAGTTATGAATAAGCAACAGGTTTTTTCTGTGCAGGGGTCTGTGAAGAATGAAAATATCTCTTTACTGCAATCAGCCAGAAAAATTGATACTATTATCAAAAGTAAATCGGTTCATAATGATTTTTATGATCTCAATAATAAGTTAACCAATGAGGTGACTGAGGAACATGCGATAGAAGCAGTGGTTCATGAGACTCAAACAGTGGTATCAGGTGCTACGGTAAAACTTAGACTGGCCGATGATGTTTATATTAATGGCATTTTAATTCCCAAAGGAAATTTTATTTATGGAACTGCCTCTCTGGAAAATGAGAGGCTGATCATTGCTATAAATGCAATCCGGTATCAAAATAATCTTCTGCCTGTATCACTTGCAGTATATGACCTCGATGGAATTGCCGGAATTCATATTCCAGGAGCAATATCAAGAGATGTAGCCAAACAATCTGCAGAGCAGGGTTTGCAAAATATAGACATAACAACACTTGATCCGTCACTCGCTGCGCAGGCAGCCAATACCGGAATCCAGGCTGCGAAAAGTCTGCTTTCCAAAAAAGTAAAGCTTGTTAAAGTAACCCTGAAGGCAGGCTATAAAATTTTATTAAGTAACAAACAATAATTGACAATTAAAAAAAATTATCATGAAATGGTATCGTGTATTTGCAATTGTATTAATAACTGGTATTTCTTTCAATGTTGTTGCGCAGACAGCGAATATATTTTCCAAAAGTTCTTATATAGAACCCTATAAGCTGGAAGTAACCTATAACAAAACAACCAATCTTGTGTTTCCTGCTATCATAACAAGTGTCGACAGAGGAAGCCAGGATATACTGGTACAGAAAGCAAGTGGTGTAGAAAATATTTTGAGAATTAAGGCAGATGTAAAAGATTTTACTGAAACTTCTTTGAGTGTTATCACCGCTGATGGGAAGTTGTATTCTTTTGTTGTCGGTTATAGCGGGGAACCTTCTTACCTGAATATTAATGTTGGCAGGATTACCGGAACGGATTCAACAGAACAGGTTATCTATTCTGAACCCGGAACAAATAAAACGGTTCTTTCCTCGTATGCTGATTCTGTTATCAGCAGGGGAGCCAACATGCGTGCTATTCATACAGAAAGTTCAAAGGTATCTATGGCATTAAATGCGCTTTACGTTGTCGACCACATATTGTTTTGTAAACTTTCTTTGAAAAATAATTCCACTATCAATTATGATATTGACCAGCTGCATTTTTATATCAGGGACAGGAAAAAAGCTGACCGTACGGCTTCACAGGAAATAGAATTACATCCTTTAACCATTATAGGTGATACGTTAATGATCCGCAGCGAATCCAGACAGCCGTGGGTTATTGCACTGCCAAAGTTTACTATTCCTGATGGAAAATATTTTTCAGTAGAAATGATGGAAAGGAATGGAGGCAGGAATTTATTCCTGAAAATTAAGAACAGGCATATTATGAAAGCGCAAGGTTTATGAACCCCGTAATTGCAGATGAAGCAGTAGAGAAAGCAGAAGTTGCTTTAAGCAAAGGTGAAGGCTGGATGGCTTATGACAACTCGCTTTATTTCATTGACAGGGATGATGTACATTTTTTTCATAATGAAGATCTCGCAACCGGGTTTGCCGAAAACAAATTTCTTATTGTAAGTCATCTTTCATCTATACGCGACCTGTTCATTAAAATAGAACGCCTGCCGCTTGCAACGCTATTGGAAAAAAGCATGCAGCAATTTGACTGGAGGTACACTTATTATGATCCGCTGGAAGCCAATACAGAAGCGGAAACGGAGGAAGACAAAAAATTATTCAGCAGGCTCGAACAACTGCTGGAAAAATTAAAGGTCGTGTATCATTCGGGCGAAGGTGGTAAAAATATAGTAGAAAATTTAACCGTGAAATACTGGTCAGGCCACCCGGTTGAAGAACAAAAAAATTATTTATTAAACTTAAAAACAAATGTTATGAACCAGGAAAATTTAGATTACTTGAAAGACAATATGAAGTACATGGGTTTCGGAGAGAACCTGCATGCACAACTCGAAAACCATTTGAAAGAAGGAAAGGACGCTTTCCAATTAGGCTTCAGGGCAGAAGTGAATAAAAAACCCTTCGAGGCTACACTTCATTTCGGTAAATCGGAAAGCACCGATAAATATTTTTTCAACAGCTTCGATGCTTCCCTGCAAAAGGGAAATGGCGAAAAAGTTGATCAGACCTTTTACCTGAACAAAGGAAAGGGAGTTACAGCGAAGGAAGCTTTTAACTTGCTGGATGGACGGGCGGTGCACAAAGAGTTAACCAATAAAGAGAATGTGCCGTACAAAGCATGGCTGCAGCTTGATTTCCAGAACAAAGACAAAAACAACAATCATGAGGTGAAACAGTTTCATGAAAACTATGGCTATAATCTTAAAGAAGCTGTGAACAAATTTTCCATCACTGAGCTGAATGATCCAAAGAAAGAAGATGATCTGATGAAATCACTGCAAAAAGGAAATGTGCAGTCTGTGACTATCGAAAAAAATGGTACAGCCGAAAAAATGTTCGTCGAAGCGAACCCTCAATTTAAAACCGTTAACCTATATGATGGTCAAATGAAGCGGGTACAGAAAGAGAACCTGGAACAATATAAATCGGTAAGCCAATCGAAGGGGATTTCAAAAGATATGAAGCAGGATCAAAAGCAGGATCTGAAACAGGAGGTAAAGAAAAATGTGAAGCAGGATATCAATCCTGAAATGAACGGTTCAAAAAAAAAGAGCTCACGTAGAAAAGGAATGTCAGTGTAGATGTAATTAAGTTAAGGGTTACCAGGGGGTAACCTTTGGCTTAAATAGTTGGTAACAGAAAATGTGGAGTATGGCAATAGAAGTAGTTACAAAAGAAGACCTGCAGGAATTCAGGATGCAGTTATTAAAAGACATTCGTCAATTAATTACTCCGTCACAAACTAAATTGATTAAGCCGTGGCTTAAAAATTCGGAGGTAAGAAAGCTATTAAATATTTCTTCGAACACGATTCAAAGACTAAGGATAGCGGGTAAACTGTGTTCAAGCAAAGTGGGAGGGACCCATTATTACCGGTATGAGGATATTGAAAAATTGATGAATAATAATGCAGCATAAAACTAAAGTTCATGGAACAAGTGAAAGAACTGACAAGTTTTTATTCTGCAATTAAGAATGATAACAGGATTGGAACAACCCATATCAGTTTGTATATGGCGTTGTTCCAGTTTTATAATTTGAATAATTTTTGTAACCCTGTTTATATTACACGGAGTTTGGTGATGGAATTGGCGAAGATAAGTGGGCTGGCGACGTATCATAAGTGTATTAGGGATTTAAATGAGTTTGGATATATTACGTATCTGCCTTCTTATAATCCGGCAATCATGAGTAAGGTTATCCTGTTGAAAGGATAGTCGATTTATGCATATTTTTTTATACTTCAGAATAAGTATAATTCCTGTCTTCTTTTGTTCATCATTAAGTTTTACATCACCGAGATCTATAACAAATTGTGTGTTTGTCATAGCCAAATTTTTTAAATTAAGCTTACTCTTTCAGGATTTTCAGCATTCTCCTTGATGCATTCAAGTTTAGTATGGATGTATTCAAAGGGTAGGATACCTGAAATTAAAAGCTGGAAAGAACAATATCCACCGTATTTGTACGGAATTTATTTTATGCCTGTGCCTTTGTAAAAAAAACTTCACACAAATATTACGTATTAATACGCTTGTTATAGGTGTTGCGGAAGAATAAATTGCAAACATCACAGCCGTCGCAACATACAAATAAGAACTGTGTGTATGGCTGGTTTAATTCAAACTATATTTAAATGGGTACGAATAAAAAGCCGATGGCTAAGCCTGCGAATAGAAAGCTGAGAGGATATGCTTTCGATCCATCCTTGTCTTTAACAATGGATACAGCCTCTTTTAATCAGATACTTTATAAGGTACAGTGGGAAGATCTACAGTTAACGGAGCAGGAAAAAAATAAGCAGCTTAAAGATGCTTCTTATGTTCCGCAAGGGGTTGGTCCCACAGGAGAATATATCGAAGTACTGGACTATGATCCAACAGTTGATAAATTCTATGAACCCGTTGATCTGAATGATTCCTATATACTGGCGCAGGATGGGCTTGATCCGTCAGAAAGCAATCCGCAATTCCACCAGCAGATGGTGTATGCAGTGATGATGACCACTATTAAAAATTTTGAAAATGCCCTTGGAAGAAAAGTGTTATGGGCTCCAAGGCGTGTGGCGGATTACAGCAAGTACGAAGAATATGTACAGCGCCTTCGTGTTTACCCGCATGCATTCAGGGATTCGAATGCTTATTACAGCCCGCTTAAAAAAGCGTTGCTGTTCGGCTATTTTTCTTCTGCGCCTGCGGATGAAACTTTAAGCATGCCCAATGCGCTTGTGTTCACCTGCCTGAGCCATGATATTATTGCACACGAAACAACACATGCCATACTGGATGGCATGCACCGGTATTATAATGAATCAACCAATCCTGATGTCCTTGCATTCCATGAAGCTTTTTCGGATATAGTTGCCTTATTTCAGCATTTTACTTTTCCCGAGGTGTTAAAAAATCAGATCGCAAAGACAAGGGGAGACCTTGCAGAACAAAGCCTGCTTGGCCAGCTTGCCCAGCAGTTTGGCTCTGCTATTGGAAGTTATGGAAGCCTCAGGGATGCCATTGGTGAAATCGATGAAGTAACAAAGAAATGGAAACCTAAAAAACCTGATGCTGATGATTACCGGAATGTAATGGAACCCCATAAGAGAGGCAGTATACTGGTCTCAGCAGTCTTCGAAGCCTTTATCAACATTTATAAAAGCAGGGTTTCTGACCTGTTGAGAATTGCATCGAATGGCACGGGCATTTTACCACAGGGAGAACTGCACCCTGATCTTGTAAACCGTCTTGCGGGGGAGGCTTCCAAATCCGCATCACATGTATTGACAATGTGCATCAGAGCAATTGATTATTGTCCGCCGGTTGATATCACTTTCGGAGAATACCTCCGGGCTATTATTACAGCGGACGTTGATATAGTTGCCGAAGACCGGCATGATTACCGGCTTGCATTTATTGATGCATTCAGAAAGAGGGGTATATATGCGCAGGGATTGAAAACGTTGAGTGTTGAAAGTCTGCAGTATACAAGGAAACCTGTTGTGAGTCCCGAAGTGCAAACAATATTTAATGGTATAAGTGATTTTCTCCGGGATTTCAGAAGAGAAGTAATGTATAAAAATGACAGGGAAGTTATTTTCAATACTTCCAAAACTTATATAGCAGGAAAGTATTATGATAAGAACAGCCTGATCGATGGCCTTCATCACAGGATCTTCGTGCTGGATAATTCAACAGAGTTTGAAAAGATCACGGGTATTGTTTTTAACAAGAACTGGGAATCATTCGGTGTACGGACTTCGGAAGCTTATAAAGATAAACAGAAAGGGCCCTCCATCCAGATACAGAATCTCAGATTGGTTGCAAGGGTAGGACCCAACGGAGAGCAGATCAACCAGATAGTTCTTTCCCTGGTACAGCGTTGCGGAGTGATACTAAAAGATGGAATGTTTAACGGGCATTTTGTACCTGATGATACTAAAGCCCTTCCTGCAGGAGGATGTATTTTCAGAGGAGGGTGTACCATGATATTTGATCTTGATACTCTTGCTTTAAAATATGCCATTTCAAAACCATTGATTGATATAGCGCAATGGGACACCACGCCTCAGATCGATAAAACAAGAATCGAGAATCAATACAATTATCAGAATGACGCAAATGCCATGGGCGTAAGCGAGTTTCAAAAATATTTTAGCATGGGCCTGAGTGGTAATGTCAGTGAGCCTTTTGCTTTATTGCACCAATCCTAAATCTTTTATTATGGCGGAACAAAACAACAAAGATAAAATTACGCATGTAGATATCCGCATGTACAGGATGGGAACAGGTGATTGCTTTGCATTGATATTTTATGCCGGAGACACTTCCATGTATAAAATGATGATCGATTGCGGTGTGTGGCAGGGTAAACAGGATCACCTTGAGAAATATGTACTGGATCTTAAAGAATACCTTGGTTCAGAAATAGATGTTCTTGTGGTTACCCACCAACACAAGGACCACGTGTATGTATTCGAGGCATGCAGTGAATTATTTACAAAAAATTTTAAAGCACGAGAAATATGGATGGGCTGGCCGGAAAATGATAAATCGACGAAGGTAAAGCAATGGAAAAAGCAATATGGTGAAAAAAAAGCTGCCCTTGCTATGGCATCCGAAAAACTTAAGAGTGCAGTAGACAGTCAGGATTTTAAAAACCAGTTCGCACTTGAAGCAGGAGGATTGGGTATCCTTGCAGCAAAACAATCTTTTGCAAGTGTGGTGCAGAATTTTACTGACCTGCATGTGTCATCAGGCAAACAGGTTAAAGAAGATCTTGAAGGCATGCGGATCGTTAAGGAAGAGATAGAAGCAGGGGAGATCAAATATTTTTCTCCTGGTGATATAATTGATAATATAGAAAAAGCGACAGGCATAAGATTCCTCGTACTCGGTCCGCCATTATTATATGAACAGGTAAAAGTTGAAGAAGGCAAAGATGGTGAAAGCTACAGTCATAATAAAGAACTGGCAAAGAGTGATGCTTTTGCTGCGGCTATTTCCAGCGGGGGTCAATCTTCCTATGATGTACTCGCTTTTGATAATTCCTATGCAACAAATGAAGCAGAGCACAGCATGGCTGCGCGATATAGGAATAAAGACAATGCATGGCGTAATATAGATTATGACTGGTTAAATTCTGCGGGCTCACTTGCCTTGCGTATGAACAGTATAACAAACAACCTCAGTCTTGTGCTCGCACTTGAATTTAAGGACAGCGGCAGAGTTGTTCTTCTTCCGGGAGATGCCGAATATGGTTCCTGGGCCAGCTGGCATAACATAAAGTGGAATGAAAAAAGCCGCGATGAGAAAAAGCCATTCATGGAGGACCTGTTGAACAGAACCGTATTTTATAAAGTGGCGCACCATTTAAGCCATCATGGTACAGCCAAAAAACTGGGTATGGAAATGATGACCAATAAAGACCTTGTTGCTATGGCTACTTTGGATTATGATGTTATCAGCAATACGTGGACCTCGACCATGCCTAACAGCGATCTGATAAAAGCATTGCTGAATCAGACCAAAGGAAGGATCATGATAACTAATGAGAAAGGATTATTCTATGATGCAAAGAAAACGACACCGCTAACTTCGAAGATACAAGAAGCAAGGAAGATGATGAGCAAAGCAGAAACCAAAGAATTTGAAAAGTATTACGTTGAGGAACCTTTGTATTACCAGTATACGATACATGCTACATAGACTTTATCATTTGCGGTTAACAGTTTCGAAGGTAATATAAGCTGCCAGCTTAAAGGGATTTTTACCTGCATGATCGATGGCTTCCAAATTTATCCGGTAGATATGCCCATTATCAGAAAATTGAAGAGGTGAATCAAATTTTACCCATGCCTTTGTGAGTAAAGGATTTTCACATTTTCCTGTCCCCGGATCTTTACAAACTTCTACCTGTATGCCCAGGCTTTTATCAAGGTATTGCAGCAGGATACGGTATTCTCCAAATCTTAAAAAATACCCTTCCTTAAACCATGCTATATGACTCTTGGAAATCTTATCAGATTCAGGTTGTTGTTGAAGGATATTGTCATTTACCTTCTCTATCCGGGTTACATTTTGCTCAATTTTTTCAGATGAATTAACCGCTGTTTTTATTTCAGGAACTGTATTCACAACTGTCTTAATCTCATCATTAACCTGGGTTATCTGCTGAACAATTTTCTTTTGTTCTAATGGTGTAGCGGACTTTTTTTGTTCGGTAAGGTCATGAAGTTTCTTATCGAAATTGTTCAGTTTATTCAGCGCATCCTTTACAACTTCTGATGAAGTGTCGGTGTTGGAAATGGTTTGTGCCTGTTCCTGGATTTTCGATAACGAATTGCATATTGTTTGGAAGTTGATCTGTGCATTTGTTATTGCTTTATCCTTAACGGAATTATCAAAGGAAGCCAGGGCGCACGCGAGCTCATTCTGTTTGCTCTTATCTTTTTCGGTAAGAAAGGTTTTTTTTAATTCAACAAATTCTTTTTTTACATTTTCACTAGTGGTATTTTTCTGCCTGAATGATTCTATTAAATAGGATGAGCCAAGGGATATTACTGCAGTAAGAATAGCAATACCAAAAAACCGGAAGTTCTCGGTTTTGAATTTTTTCCGTTCAAAGGCGTGCTTATCCTCTGACTGGTAGATATCAACAGCAGTTTTTATTCTTTCCAATTCAACTTTATCTTTTTTCAACAGATCGTCAAGGATAAATCGTGCCATGCAGGTAAATATATATCCACCCATCATATCGGAAAAGGGTATTTATACGGTATTAAGTTGATCGCTTATTGAATAATTCAGTCTTCATTGAGCAGAACATATACCGTCGGTCTTTAAAATGGTTTGTAGTATACCCGACCATCCAGCGTCAGTTATTTTTAAAAACCGTATTAATACGCTTGCCCGGATCAGCGATAGCCATCAACTTTATTCTAAACAAATTAATAACTAAAAATTTATTTATGGATAAAAGTAAAAACTGGAAGGCATGGGTGGATACAATGCCACTTCAAAAAGGCGGGAAGCTGTACGTTCACGGGGATATTAAAGTTTCGGATATAAAAATTAAATACTCAGTGATTCGCAGTGAACCGCAGGGAATAAATCCCGTAATCCTGTTATTGGAGGTGCAACCAAAACCCGATGCAGGAGATAATTCTTTTCATTTAGAATACCATGAGCAATTACAAGATCCCACCAAGTATACCCAGATAACAATACAGGTTCCACCTGATGAGACAGTTGATGTCGAGCAGGTATCGTAAAGGACTTATGTATTTTTAAAGGGATCAATTGATCTCTTATTTTTAGTACAAGTGTTTGACACATTTGTTTGGAAGGGTTTAACATGCAATAGCGGACATCGCAGGAGTTGGCTTTGTTCGATAAGGTATTAATACGGTTGTTTAAAATTCAAGAAAATATATCTTGCTGCAGTTAATTTTTGGTTCAGTTTTTATATACATATAATGTATGGCCCGTAAAAAAGTTATTGTTTATTTCCTGCATGAATATCAACTTGCCAAAGCAATCAGTATTGTTAAAGAGAATGTTGAGCGGACAGAAGGTTTCGTCAAAGGTGAAGTTTCATCAGACCAGTTACGTGCGCTTGAAAATTCCAATTTAATTTACCAGGTTATTGAAGAAGATAAACATATTGACACACCCGGAACTATCGGCGATAATTTCAATTCTATCCATGGATTTGCAAAAGAAAAAAACCTGAAATTTCAAAATATTTTGACAGACGGAATCATTACCCATGAGGCTGTAACCATTATGTCACCCGGGATTTACTTAATTAAAATAGATGGCCCCTTGATGGAATCCTATAAAAAAAAATTTGAGGAACTCAATATTTCTTTGTTGCAGTATTATCCTGAAAATTCCTATACAGCTTTTTTAAAAGAAGATGATATTAAAAACCTGTATGAACTGCCGTTCGTTTTAAATGTATCTCATTATGGCAGCAGGGAATCAGGCGTTCGGGAATTAAAATTAAAAACGGATGAACCATTTATGCGGGCAGTGCCCGAGGAGAATTATACTGCAAAAACATCTTTCACAGAACCCAGCGGGTTAACCATTGAGAAAGATATACCTGCCAAATCATATGATATTTATTTACATGCACCGACCTATATGGAAGAAGTTATTAACTGGCTGAAGGAAAAACATATAGTGATCAGGGGAAGTTCAAAATATAAGATACGCGCTGTTTTACCGGATGATCTTTCTGCAAAAAAGGAAGTTTCTGCAAATCCTTTTATACAATCAATAACCGAATATGTACCGCCAGGGCTTCACATCGACCTGAGCAGGACTATTATTAATTTAGAAACGCAGAACAGCGCCGGTGTAAAAACAGACATTCTTAACCAGGACGGAACCGGCCAATTAATAGGGATCGCAGATAGCGGGATTGATGCCCGGCATGGAGACTTTGCTGGAAAGATCAATATAATAATTCCGATATGGCCGGGTAATAATGGCCATACGGACCCCCTTGGTCATGGAACACATATAGCAGGGATAATTGCAGGAAACGGCTCACAGTCGGGTGGTGTTTTAAAAGGCATTGCAAGCGGTGCGCAGATTTATTTTCAATCTTTGCTGAACAAACAAAACAAGATAGAGTTACCTGTAAATCTTACTCAGCTTTATGAAGAAGCTTACCTGGCAGGCGTGCGCATTCATAATAACAGCTGGGGTTCGAATACACAAGGAGTGATTACAGCGGATGCAGTTGAAATAGATGATTTTGTAAATGAGCATAAGGACATGCTGTTGGTTTTTTCTGCCGGAAATAATGGTGTTTCAACAGGCCCTGCCAATACCGGATATGTTGACTTCGATTCAATAGGGTCGCCGGCAACAGCTAAAAATGTATTAACAGTAGGTGCCAGCAGGAGTTCAAGAAACACGGGCGGTCATTCTGCGCTGACCTATGGTCAGGTGTGGCAAAGCGCTTTCACAAGACCGCCCATTGCCAATGAGCTCGTATCCGGTAACCCGGATGCCATGGCTGCTTTCAGTGGTAGGGGGCCCTGTGATGATTATCGTTTCAAACCGGATATAGTCGCTCCCGGTACTGATATCGTTTCAGTCAGATCCGGCAATACTTCGGGTACCGATTTTTGCGGCGATTATCCAAACAATCCGGGTTATGCAATGATGTGCGGCACAAGTATGGCCGCTCCCATCGTCACTGCATGCGCTGCATTGGTCCGCCAGTATTTTAATGAAGTGCTTAATAATCCAAATCCGAGCGCTGCCCTTTTAAAGGTCACACTTATCAATGGAACAAAGCAACTCGGAAGTATAGATTCAAATATAAATGAACCTGTATTGCCCAACAATCACCAAGGTTTTGGCATTGTCGATATGGAATTCACCATACCCAATAAAAAGCGTGATTTTTTTCTTCACTATTTTGATATATCAAATAACGCTGATGTGCAGCTAACGGGCACAGGCAAAAGCAAAAGATATAAAATTAAAATTAATCAGGGCGGATGGATACGGGTATGCATGGCTTATACTGATGCACACGGGCGGGCATTACAAAATAATCTGAACCTGCTGGTCGATAATTCCAGAGGGGATACCTGGGTGGGTAACAAAGACTCCAACATACCACATAACCGTTTTCCTGATCCTCTTAACAATGTGGAGATCATTAGAATTCCAGATGCGAAGGCAGGAGATACTTATACTATAAAAGTTATCGCTTCCAATCTTACTACTAAATCACCGCAGGATTTTGCTTTGATAATTACAGCCGAAGATCAAAATGCATACTTCCTCCCTTAAATAGTTTTGGTGGAGCACTATGTTCCAGGAAAAAGTTATAGAATTGTTCCTTACTTGGATGTGCAAAAAATTCTTTGAACCCCGGATTACCCTCTAGCGTTGTATGAAATGCATCTCTAAATTTTTCATCATAGAAATACATGGCAAAACCGTACATGCCAATGGCAAGATCAGTAGCATCAAATAATATCTGAAAGGCCAGTTTGTTTCCGACGTAAGCATCAGCCACCCATACGTATTTTGGCATTGGTGTCAGCAAAACTGACTTAGGATCCCTATACGTTTTTTTTGTCGATTCTTTAAAACGTTCGCTGTAATTAATGGTTATTTTCCAGGAAATATTAAACTTTAAATTCTTTTTGAATATCAGCCATAATATCTGGTCCAGTGCTTTTATTACCAGTTCAACATCATCATAAGAAATGCGGATCTTATGATGCACGGGGATTATGATATCAGTAAGAGTGGTAGCATTTTTAGTTTTGAGCGCTTTCGACCAGTTACTATCAAGCCGATATTCAGCGGTACCAAATTCCAATCTTGCATAGGGACCCCAGCGGTCATCATGGACAAATATTTTTGTTATCCTGTCACTGCGCCAGCTAATCTCTTCTTTTGGTTGCTCAGCTTCGACCTCAGCAAACTTATAACCGGTGACGGTAACAGCATGATAATCGTATTTTACATCTTCGGAAGCAGGGGTAATATACGGAACGGATAGAATAAAAATTAACGGGATTTCTACCGGTGCATAAGCCTCGATAATTCGCTTCACATATGCATTCTTCAGCTTTTCTTTTTCGCCATCCTTTTTTCCTGTAATAATTTCACTCACCAAGCCTGAATGATATATCACCTTGGCGATCTGATTAATTGATAATCCCTTGTTTGGAAACATGCGCTCACCGTGAATTCCAACTATGTCTGCATCATTGGTTATTTCGCTGGGCGTTTTGAGTATTGCATAGCTATTACAGGAAGCCTTGTGAAGCATTGACCAGATCGCAGTACTTGCACAAACGCCTACGACAGTATCCTGTTCCTGGAACGCGAGCGATTCCAGTTTAATTTTATTCCCAAATAAGTTGACAATATAGGAACGGTTTCCAAAGTAAATTCTTTCGGATGCGGATTCACTTTTTGGATACGTTTTTAAAACAGTGGTTCCAATTACTTTAACCGGGATAGGTTTAGCCACGATAAAGCCAAGATAATGTTTCCAAAAATCTTCCTGTTCACCGGTTGGCTGCACAATGAAATTTTCAAATTCCTGATCTGTAAACGTGTTCTCAAAAAAATGTATCCTTTTACATTTCTTTTTATAATCATCAAAACACGATGCGTAATAGGAAGTATAATCAACGAGGAAATCCCTGCTGATATATTCATATTCAATGAGAATAGTCCCAGCTTTGATACCCTTTTCTTTACCCAGATATTCTATAAGATATGTAAAATGATTTTTCGCTTTTACCTCATCAACAGAAGTAAATTTATTAGATAAAGCGCTTGCTAAATTATCAGGGTTGAATTCAGAAATTTTGTAAGAAGGCATAAGTTTACACTACACACACTCTGTTTAAAGACTCTACATCAACAAGTTTGCGTTCTCTCACTTCTTCCTGTTCCTTGTGAGCTTTCGTAATTGCTTTTTTCATTGACGGAGATTCGAAATTGAAAGTCTTTAACTCGAATGTATATCCTTCCTTAAATAAAGAATCAGTGCCTTCCTGTGCGATGGGTTCGATATGGGTTGTGTTCCGTGCCATTTAAGTCAATTTAAAACCGGGTGCAAAGGTGTGAAATATTTGTGACTTTTTGCGAAGAAAACTCATGTGTTGCTAAAAAAAGTTGACGTAATTTATAGCATTCACATTGATTTTACAACTTTAAAGTGACAAATTTTTCACATTCCTGCTGACCGGATTTATCAAATTCTCTGCCAGCCTGCCTTTAAAAACGTAAGGATATGTATAGTTATTATATTTTTTCTTAAACTATGCGGCAAAAATAGAAAGATGGGCGGTTCAAACAACCGTATTTGTACGGTATTTTATTAAACAGCGGATTGGTATATAGATGAGTTGATCATGATGAATCGGTTGAGATGTCGGGTGAGGAATTATTTAATTTGTCTTACCTGTATACAGGATTCAAAGATGTAAAATCAAAATTTTAAAAATGATCAAATGTTCAAAATGTAAATGAGTCGGAAGAGTGCGTTGTGATAAATGTGAGGGTGCCGGGAAGATGAGAAACTCGTCCTATATGTTTGGATTATCAGAGTTAACCGGTTTGGCAAATGACATGGTGAAATGTGACAGGTGTAATGGTAAAGGCAGGAAAAGATGTGATAAATGTAATGGCACCGGCAGGTATGACGATGACTGATAATGATTACCGGTTCGGAGATATCCTCTTCAAATACAATTAAAATTAAAAAGCTAAATGGGCATAACAACAACACTAGAACAATCATTACACATTTATAAAAACAAATTCCTAAGTCGAAAACCGCACGAAACTTATTTTATATTAATCATGGAATGGTGCAATTGTATAACAAGCCGGACCTACGGATGAATGATAAATTTTTGTATTAAATTCAAATCAAATAATTTATATGATCATCAAGTCTAGTACTTTATGAATTGAGTAATATTACCGGCATTATTTAATTTAACTATATACACACCCGCAGCAAGATTCCCGATATATACAGGAATATTCCTATAGCCAATTCCATTATATACATTGGGAACCGTCTTAACCAACTGTCCTGCTTTATTATAAATGTTAACCGTTTCCTGTTTTTCTTTATCAAGGATATATTCAATATTGATCTTATCCATAGCAGGACTAGGGTAGATGAAGGGAATGTTTACAGGTATATTCGGGGGATTAACAATTATACTATATGGTCTTGTAGTTTTAATGAAATCATGCTCTGCTGTCAATACAACCGGAATTATTCCTGTGAATCCTCTTTTGCAGGTAATTATAATATTGCCGTTCTGAACAGTCGAAGAAACCGAAGGATCATTTGAGCTTTGAATCGTAGCCGTTATATCATTTTTTATTGAGTCCGGATCAGTTATCAATTGAGTCAAAGGAATTGTTTTTATTTCCCCGCTTCTCATCGCTGTCAATTGGATAAACTTTAAAACCGGGGCCTGTTTTTTCATTAAAACAATTTCCTGACTTTCATTTGCATCAATGCTCAAAGAATCAAATCCCAGCTTTTGTACTTCAGGATCATATTCAGTAATATTTGTTTGATTAGCCCTGTATTTTTTGTATTGTCCGTTTTTAATTGTAAGTAAATATGTATTTGCAGAATCCGGAGTTTCGACCTGATCGAGTGCTATTGCAGTTCTTAATTTTGCATTTGAATTGTTTAAATTTCTGAAAACAAATTTCCTTGTTTGAGGGATCAGTCCCATGTTTGGAAAGGGATCATTAAACTGTTTGAGAGAAATTTTAAAATTATTTGTTGACGTACTATTTTTTACTGTTATCGTTTTCCAGTATTGTGGATTTAATCCATTTGAGAAATCAATTATTGAACTATCGGATGTTGAACTATAAGAATATGGTTGTAAACTAAGATTAAGTATGGATGCTGAATCAATTGTAAACAAAGAATCTTTGTACCCTAGTTTGCTGAATTTTATTTCATTGATTCCCCTTAATAACTTTGTATTGTTATTCAAAGAATTAATGTCTTTATAAAATATATTATTTACAAACATCTTTGAATTCAGAAATCCAGAACTCGTTTTTATTAAAACATCCATAGCATAATCATTCATAAGTGTATCTGGTAAATAATATATTTCCTTCTTCTGAATAGAAGTATCAACGCCACAAAATTTAACAATCAGGAGATTATAACCTGTATCCAGTAAGACATTGGCTATGTTGCCTGTTAGAATAAGCGGAATAAAAATACTATCAGATTTTCTTTGGTTAATTAAATAGTTTGTTACATTTTTTGCTGTCATTTTCATCTGAATATTGGGTTGTGAAACTATATTGACTTGATTCAATATAGATAGAGATGGATACTGAATAAGGTTAGCATTTAAATTGTTTTTTATCAGCGCCATTCTAAATTTATTGCTGTTAATAAAATTCGAATCTAAAATCGCCAACTCCCTATCATATCCTGTAGCTTCAATTTCGATTTTATTGTTCAGATAATGATTATTCATATTCATTATATTAACAAAGCCATTTTCATCTGTATTACCTATATAATATTTTGAAGAGTCATTTGAATAAATATTTACTTTAGATCCAGAAATTTTTGACCCGGTAACATTAAAACTATACGATTTTGTTACGTCTCGTTGGCAAGCTTCCAAATAATCATTCAACAAAAACCGTTTTATTTTTTCTTTATTCGTTAATGTGGTGTTACAGGTCCAATCTAAATTATTTGACAGGTTATAGGTTTCGTGAATTTTTTCATGAAAGGGTTTTAATAACGTATTATCAAAATGATAGTCATTCTGATACATTTGAACAGCTTTGCGGTTATTACCCAAGTTTGGATACTCGCTACTTCTTATCGGTACGACGCCATCGACGCTTGTAAAAAAAATAAACCCTGTTAGATTTGCAAAAGTGATATTTAATGGCATATCTGTTATTTCCAATTCATTAATGATATCACTTCCGGGCTTTAAGTCTGCAGTAGCAGGAGATGGAATGAATATATTTCCAAGAGTACCTAAAAACGCTCCCTTGTGAGGTGTTGCAAGAAAAACAACTTTTTTTATTTTGCCATCTAGTGGTGATCCTCTATAAACGAAATAGTCATTGCCAAGGGATTCATTTAACCTGCTATGATTTGTGGACGTGCTGCCTAATAGAGCTCTTGCATCTAATCCCCCTTTACTATGACATACAAGAAAGTATTCGCTGGCAGCTGTTATCGATATTATTTTTTCAATAGCCTTAGCTACATCATAGGCATTTCTTTTTACTGAGTTAGTATTCGGCTGTCCAACATACCAAGCATCAATCCCGAACTGAGATAAATAAGGAATTATAGAAAAATGAGTTTCTGAGTTATCCCACGTTGTATTTAAACTTTTTATTTCTCTTGCATTTTGTTCTGCCTCATTTTTATATCCATTAATCATTATAATTATTTTGCCGTTGTTTGTATTTTTAATAGAACCAATTTTAGTGAGGCTGAATATTCCTGTTTCAACCTCAGATGAACCTACATATTTGATGGTGTAATAAAATTCTCCAGGTTTTACTTTTTCAATACTTGAATTGGTATATGATATGTTTATAAACGGATGGTTACCGCTCTGAATAAGTGTACCAGTTAATCCTGTAAAAATATTATCTGTATTATCTGCATTACTTGTATTGCCGGATCTTGTAAATTGTATAATAGCTCCAGTTACATTATTAATGTATTTAAGGGGTACTGATATACTTTCAGTGGAAACATTATAATAGATATAATTTTCATTCTTCCATCCCGTATCAATAATTTTTGTTTGGATAGATAGATCATCGTGTGCTTTGGTTGTGATATTAATTAATTGATAACCTATAAAATTTCCATTTGTAGGTTTTGGATTTAGCTTAGTAGGTTCAATGTTAAAATCAAACTGATGACTTCCAGTTGTGCTATTTACAGTCCAATAAATAGTTGTTGGAGCTGCGTATTTCCCATCCACATAAATATCTAATTGAATAATTTCTCCAATTGGAATATTCGTATAACTGGCTACAATACTTCCAACTAAGTTATCATCCTCTCTTTGCCAGGGCGGTATAATTGAAGCAGCTTCATTTATTGTTATCGTTACGGGGGAAGTAACAACATTTAATGTTGAACATGCCACACACGTGCTGGCGGTTGAATTACATGCTGCGCCAACAGCGATGACCTGGTAAGAATAATTTGTTCCTGCTGCG
>JAQBNL010000049.1 GCA_028288585.1 Chitinophagaceae bacterium
TTCTTAATTACCGAAGTGCGATAATCGTATTCAAACATGTCGTATGGAGAGATTCCTGCTGTGGTAAAGTGACGGGGGAACTGAAGCCCTTTTGCAGACTGCTTTTTATTGGACATAAGGTTAAAAATATTTAAGGGTTAATAGTTAGTTTTGGCAAACGTAGAGAACGAAACTATTTTTTCTATTCCAACAAACAAACTCTTAAATATTAACACCTGTGGAAAAGACATGTGCAAAAAATTTTTAGCTATACGGGCATTGAGTTTTTTGATTTTTGCACACTTTGAGGATAAAATAAATTTGCTGTCACAAGAAAAATTTGGTAGTAATGCACCGGTTGAAATGGTAGCTTCGTTATTTAAAAAAATTTATCCATGAGAGCTGTTATACAAAGGGTTTTGCAGGCAAGTGTAATGATAGATAACAAAATAAAATCTGAAATAAAAACCGGGCTACTTGTATTTGTTGGAATTGAAGATGCAGATACGATTGAGGACATTGAATGGCTCAGTAATAAGATTATTAACCTGCGCATTTTTGATGATGAAAACAAAGTGCCGAATATTTCTGTAAAAAATATTGATGGAGATATTTTAGCCGTAAGCCAATTTACTTTACATGCATCAATAAAAAAAGGAAACCGCCCCGGTTATATAAAAGCAAGTAAGGCAGAAATAGCAATACCTATTTATGAAAAATTTATTACCAGGTTAGCAAATGATATGGGTAAAATAATACATACAGGAGAGTTTGGCGCTGATATGAAAGTGCATCTTATTAATGACGGGCCTGCTACTATTTGGATGGATACAAAGAACAGGGAATAATTCTCTAAATTTCCTATAGGTTCTAAATCGCTTCGTACTATTTTTTAATATCATAAAGAACTGCCAGCTCATTAAGCTGGAAAACATTTTCTATCTTCAGCTTCTCAAAAATTCTTCCTTTATAAGTGCCGGTTGTTGAGTTATGTATATTTAATAACTGGGATATTTCGCCCAGGGATTTTCCCTCAAGCAAAAAACCTGTAATTTCAAATTCCCTGTCAGAAAGCTTTAGAAATGGATTGTTATTTTCTTCCCCGCTTTTCTCATTTAATATTGAATCTATAAGTTTATCACTAAAATATTTCCTGTTATTAAGTGAGAGGTTAACAGCTTTTTTAAGTTCTTCTATCGGCGCATCTTTAGAAACAAATCCTACGGCCCCGGCCTTTAAAAATCTCTTCGCATACATCCCTTCCGAATTCATAGAAAAAATCAACACTTTGGAATTGGGCTTAGTGTTTAAAATAGATTTAAGAAGATCGAGTGTGTTTGTTTCGGGCATGTGTATATCCAGCAGGAGCAAATCATAATCATTATCACGAATTTTTTGGGTTGCTTCCTTCCCATTTTCAGCCTCATCAATTTCGGAAGGATTGTATTCTGCAGAAAGCCAGAATTTTATTCCGGACCTGACTATAGCATGATCATCTATAAGTAAAAATTTTTTCATTAATAATTGTCTCAGTTAAAAACCCCGGATAATAATGCCAAAGTTTATAAAAATTAATATTAAATTTTGTCGAATTAATACTACAATAAAGGGAGATAATCAGAAATAATTATTGGAATATCATTTTACCTTTTCAAGCAATTTTACAGGAAAATTTACTACTAATAAACAACCTTTGCCGGGTTCAGATATCACATTCATTTTCCCATTTAACAACTCTGCCCGGCTTTGAATATTTTTAAATCCAATTCCCCTGCGCTTAACCGTTACATCAAATCCCTGCCCGTCATCTTTAATATTTATGTCTATACGATCGTTTACATGTTTTACGCTGATGTATACATTATTTGCTTTTGCATGTTTAAGAATATTATTAAGATGTTCCTGTATAATGCGGTAAACATTTAGTTGCTGATCATTAGTAAGGATATTTTTATTTACACTTTTAACGTCATACCCTATATTAATTGTTGTGGCTAATTTTACAGGCTCTATAAGATCCTGCAGAATATCGGTGAAATTGGTTAGGCCCATAGAAGGCGGAACCAGCGAACTTGAAAGCCTTCGTATTTCTTCCATACAATTTGACAGGTTTTCTGTAGAACGCTTTATCATATCATGCTGCATAGATGGCTGCGTGGCGGCAACATCAAGATATAATTTTGTGGCTGTAAGCAATTGGTTAATATTGTCGTGCAACTCCCTGCCAATCTCAGTTCTCTCTTTTTCCTGGCCTTCTATAGTAGCATTTGTAAGTTCCTTTTGTTTTTTTATTCTTTCATCACTTAAAGATTGCTGTAGTTTATTTATTTCGGTTACATCCTGCATAGCGCCTATTATGCGGTATGGCTTCCCTGTATTATCAAATAATATAAAGCCCCTGTTAAATACATATTTATAAGTACCATCAGCACAATTAAAGCGGTATTCATCCTGCCAGTTCTGTATCCCGTTCTTTATATGGTACACTAGTTTTCGTGTAACACGTTTAAAGTCTTCCGGGTGAATATGAACTTTCCATGCAGCGCCTGTAGCTATATCATCGGCACAATAATTAAACATCGATTTTATTTCTTCATTCCAGTGAATTTCATCAGTCTCTAAATTCCAGTCCCATACAGCATCATTGGTAGCCTTGCTTACTATTTCAAAACGTTCATTGGATACCCTGATCTTTTCTTCGTTTATCTTTTTTTCAGTAACATCATGAAAATTTCCAACCACCGCTTTTACATTTTCATCGTGAAGGAGGTTTACCAGCGTTCCTTCTATCCATACGTAGCCACCGTTTTTATGTTTAAACCGGCAGAAAAGCGGTTTGATAATACCAGGTTCTCTTATTAGCTCCTCTTTCATTGCTTTTACTTTTTCAACATCATCAGGATAAACACTATCCAATACCATCCTGTTTATACTTTCCTGTATGGTAAAGCCGGTAATTCTTTCTATTGACGGGCTAACATAAAAACGCATTCCATTTTCATCAGTAAGAGAAATGATATCCTGCGCATTTTCTATAAGTGATCGAAAACGTTTTTCACTTTTACCTAACTCTGCTGTTCGTTCCTTAACCTTTATTTCAAGGTCCCTGGTAAAATTTTTTATTTTTTTCTCATGGTTTTTATTGAGCGTAATATCTCTGAAATACCATGCCCACCCGTATCTTGTTCCATCATCGCCCATTACTGCGTTTCCATGCCGTTCAATAACCCGTCCATCTTTAAATAATAATTCATCATGAGCTACTTCTTCAGGATGCGTATATATATAATGAACACGTGTGATAAATTCATCCAGGTTTGCTAATAATGGTGTCACAAATTTTAGCGATGCCTCGTTTTCTATTTCAATCATTACTGCTTGTGGTATCCGCCATATATCACTAAAATGATGATTGTATGATAATATTTTTCCTTCCGTATCAACAACCAGGATACCATCAGGAATGGCTTCATTTTGTGCCTCCAGTAAAGCTTTCCTGTACCGTAATGTATTCTCATTTTTTTTTCGTTCTTCTATTTCTGCCACCAGGGCTTTGTTAGAACGGTTGATTATAACTGCACACCTCCAGATAAAAAGAACCAGGATTATTATTCTTGCCAATGTAATTAAAACCACATCACGTGGGCGGGTATACAATCCTGTTTGTTCAGAATTTAACTGTAAAAATCCCATCACCGCAGGAACTATAATTGCTATAGGTATGAGAACTCTGGCTATTTTGCCACCCTGGTATTTACTCATTATATCCCCCCAAAAACCCCGGTGTTTATCAACCATCAAAATACTGAATGCCAGCATCGAAAAGCATATAGCCGTAACAACCTCCATTGGTTTATAAAATACCATTCCGGAAAATGGGTTCTCATGAAAAAAGTATGCTATTACCGATAGCAATGAAATAAATAAAATAATAAGAGAAAGAAGGTGGGAAAAAAATGTTTTTTCGAAATTGTTTAAGGTTATGCGGTAAAGCGATATGCCAATAAGCATAAAGCTAAATGCGGTTATCAATCCCATACCATTTTCTGATCCCGTGATATGCCCGGGCATGCTTCCCAATAAATTATCCAGGGACGCAAATTTAAAAACCACTGTTAAAATACTTATGACGCCTATTGCAAAAGTGAGTAATGCTAATATCCTTGAGGGCAGCAATAATTTTTTATTTGCCGTTGAATATTCAAAAAGGAATTTAGAAGCAGCAGCTAAAATAAATGTTACTGCAGTAGCAGTACTCATTGATAACCCTTTGTTTACCGGTAGCCAACCTGCCAAAACCATTACAACAATAATTACTATCCCCAGCTCATACAAAGGAATTTTTTTTACAACTGAATAGCTCATGAAATTCCACCGGTTTTAGGGATATAGAGAATAAATCAATATTTAAAGTTAGCTACATTTACTCATCCATAACGCAAAAAAATAATATGGATGTTTTTTAAATAGCCTGTTTATCTAAACAAAGAGGCTGAATTTTCTTCTTATTTAATATCCAATAAATTCGTAATTTACTTTTCAATAAACTTGATTTATGAATCAGGAAGACCTTTCGGATAAAGATGAAAAAACTTCATTACATCATGCCCGCAGAAAATTTTTAAAACAATCATCTGCTCTCACAGCGCTTGCTTTGGCGCCTCCTTCTTTAATTAATGCTGCAGGAAATAATTTAGATGAAAAAACTTCAGCGCTTTTTGAACAGCAGTCACTTAAAATTGAAGTGAATGGAATTAGTCATCAACTTTCTGTAGAGCCAAGAGTAACACTGCTTGATCTTCTGCGTGAGCAATTACATTTAACAGGCACTAAGAAAGGTTGCGATTATGGACAATGCGGTGCCTGCACAGTTCATGTAAATGGTAAAAGAGTGTTGTCGTGTTTAAGTTTAGCTATTATGCAGGATGGAAAAAAAGTAACTACCATAGAAGGCCTGGCAGATGGAGATAAGTTTCATCCCATGCAACAGGCATTTATTAAACACGATGGATTTCAGTGCGGCTATTGCACACCAGGACAGATAATGTCGGCCATTGCATGTGTTCGGGAAGGGCATGCAAATACTGAAGATGATATTCGTCAATATATGAGCGGAAATATTTGCCGTTGCGGCGCTTATCCAAATATTGTAGATGCAATCATGGAAGTAAAACAAAAAGGGGGCACGATATGATCAACTTTGATTATGTAAAACCTTCATCACAAAAAGCTGCGATAGA
>JAQBNL010000058.1 GCA_028288585.1 Chitinophagaceae bacterium
TCACAAAAATATAAGCCTGCAGATGCCGGCAGTAAAGTTCATTTTACAATTAAGAATTTTGGAATAAATACAGGCGGCGATTTTTCAGGCTTATCAGGAAATATAAATTTTGTTCCCGCCAATATTATCACAAGCAGCTTTAATGTTTCAGTTAGTGCAAATACCGTGGATACCGATAATGGTATGAGAGATAAAGAACTAAACGGCAAAACATATTTTGATGCTGAAAAATATCCCGAAATAACTATTACCTCTACAAAGGTCAACAGGACCAATAAGTCTGCGGCAAGCTGGTATTATTTTAGCGGCACGCTTACTATGCATGGTGTTACAAAGCCAATTGAATTTCCTTTTACAGCAATTAAAAAAGGAGATGATTATTTATTTGCCGGCAGCTTTACCATTAACCGTTTGGATTTTGGTGTTGGAAAAAATAGTTCTGTAATGAGCAACAGCGTAAAAGTTTCGCTGTCTGTTTTAGCTAAGAAAAGCTAATTTAGTTTTTCAATATGCAACTTGCACGTGTTTTTTTTTGGGGAATGATGGTAAGCTTTCTCGGCTCTCTGCCATTAGGCACGCTCAATGTACTTGCCATGAAGATAAGCGTGGAGGAAGGAATTAAAAATGCAATCTATTTTTCCTGCGGCTCTTTATTAACCGAGATGATTTATGTGCGTATCTCTCTTGTGGGGGTTAACTGGATACGCAAACAAAAGAAATTATTCCAGTGGCTTGAGTGGATAACATTGTTTATCGTAGTTGCTTTGGCTATCGGCAGTTTTATGACGGCAATCAAGCACCATCACACAGGCCAGCCTGTTGAAAATAATTTACCCGATATGCACCGGTTTTTACTGGGAATTTCTTTAAGCGCCATCAGCCCGATGCAGATACCATTTTGGTTTGGATGGAGCACGGTTTTGTTTACCAAGAAAATTTTACAGCCTAACCATGCAAATTATAACCTGTACATTGTAGGCATTGGCCTTGGAACATTGATGGGCAATTCTGTTTTTATTTTTGGTGGAAAATGGATGGTTGAAAAACTAAATGCCAACCAGAATATTTTAAACTATGTAATAGGAGGCATCTTCACGCTCACTGCCATTATCCAGCTGATAAAAATATTAACGCATAAAGATGCTGCAGAAAAATTAGAGCACCTGGGAGCAAATGATAAAACTCCGATTGGTGATCCTTTACCTAATCCACAATAAAAAGCTTACAGCCTTTTTTGGAAGAAGAACGGTGAGCTTCGCTGTCATCACCAACATGATACGTCATGCCTTTTTTCATTTTCACTATTCTCCCGCCCTGTAATTCAGTTTTCATGCGGCCTTTAATGCAATAGATTACATGTCCTTTATTACACCAGTGGTCTGCACGGTAACCTGCAGAATATTCAACTATTCTAATTCTTATCTCATCCATCATAATGGTTTGCCAGGTTGCAAAACCTTTCTCGCCCTTATACTTAACCTTCTCAATTCCTTTCCAGGTAAAGGTCTTAAATGGATGCTGTGAAATTTTCATTTAATGAATGTAGAAAATATTTTGGTAACCGGCATTGGATCTTGTGCATCTTCATTGGCGTCGCACTCTTGTACAGTGGTTCTTTATTCAACTTTTATTGCAGCGAAGAATGTTGGTGAAAACACCAACATCGGCGAAAAACCAATGTTAGCGGTTCGTTGTTCTTTTTTCTTTATTTACATATTCCAAAATGTCACCTGGTTGGCAGTCTAATGCTTTACAAATTGCGTCTAAGGTGCTAAAACGAATTGCTTTCGCCTTCCCCGTCTTTAAGATAGAAAGGTTAGATAATGTCAAATCAACTCTTTCAGAAAGTTCATTCAGAGAAATTTTTCGCTTTGCCATCATCACGTCTAAGTTTACAATAATTGGCATAGCTTAAATTGTTAAGTCATTTTCAGATTTCATATCTATGGCATTTTGCAGGATTTTTTCAAATATTGCAGCAGCAGTTGCAACTACGATACAAACAAAAGTAGTCACGATACAAATGGCAAGAAAACCCGCAGGGTCGTCCTCTTTATTATGGGATATTCTTATGTATAGTCCTGCCATCACAATTAAAATACTTAATATGATTGCACAATACTTTATACTCTTTAAAGTCCTAACAGAGTTTGATGAGAATATTTTATTTTGGCCGATGTATCCAAGTAATTTGAACGCCTTGTACAGCGCAACAAAAAAAGCGATTGATGTTGCGTATCCATACAAGATAAAAGGGTCAAAGTAAATGCTGAACAAGTCTAAGTTTGCGGCTCTTCCCTCGGTTAAGGGAAACCGAATCAAAATGGCAAGTGCCACAATGCCGATAAGCACGATGACTGCCTGAAGAAATATTATTGAAATTCTTTTCATAATGATTTTGTGAATTTTAGATTATGCCGCAAATATAATAAATAATTATTGATAAACAATAAATATTTATTATATTTAGAAAATATTGGAAAAGTAAACTGTTAGGATTAGTTGGCTCGTCAGCTACAATGACCGCTATTCGCTGCTTTGCGAAGTTTTATGCTCCCAAAGGTTTGCCGTATAAGAGAGTGACCCTTCGCCAGGCTCAGGATAAACTCCACGATGGTGCTATTAAATACAAATGCCGGTTACCAAAATAATTTTTACAATTTACTTATGTTGCCTGAACAGCCATTCCATCATTAGCTTATCACTGTATGCACCCAGCCACGAAAAATGTCCAACCCCGGGATACACGGTAAGTCCGGGATGTGCACCGGCTTTGGTTAATGCGCCTGCCATATCAATTGAAAGCTGTGGATTTACTGCAGCATCTTCTGCCCCATGAAATATCCAGGCAGGGATATGCGCTATGGAAGATGCTTTTGATACATCGCCGCCGCCGCATACAGGAACAGCTGCTGCAAATAAATGCGGGTATCGTTCAATGGCATCAAATGTTCCATAGCCCCCCATGGAAAGCCCGGTAATATATATCCGGTTAGTGTCAATTGAAGAATTTTTTATGAGCTGCTGAATAAGGGCAATTACAAGCTCCATAGGTTTGGATGGTGAGGGCTGTAAACGCATTTCCAAACTGTTTTTATTATTGGTAAAATTGGCCCACTCCATGTTTGCCGGGCATTGCGGTGCAATAACAAATGCAGGATACATTCTCATAGCCTGGTCGTCTGCAAAATTCATCACGCCCCATTTTAATTGCGCCTCATTATCATTGCCACGTTCACCCGAACCATGCAAAAAAATTATCAGCGGGTACTTACGGAGCGGATCAGCATCAGGGAAAAGCTGCCGGTAGTTTAGCGTATCTCCCTTATTAATAAATTTATTAAAACTGAACCGGGATATTTGTGCATGTGTGAGGCTTACGCCTGTAATACAAAAAATAAGTAAGAATAAAGTGGTTGGTTTAATTTTAAAAAGATTCATTTTATTTAATTTTAAAATAGAAATATAAATGCGGTAATCAAAATCAACTCTCTGCTCTCATCTCCTCTGCCCATTTATCTCTTTCATCAGGGCTAAATTTCCAGGGAGCAAAATTATTTTCAACATTGCTGAACATGGCATTCCATTCTGCAGGGGCATTGCTTTCTTCCATCACCAGTGAGCGGCGCAGTTCTAAAATAATATCAAGCGGGTTGATGCTTACAGGGCATTCCTCAACACAAGCGTTGCAGGTGGTGCAGGCTCTCAGTTCTTCTGTGGTAATGTAATCATGCAAAAGTGTTTTGTTATCTGGAGTAAAGGTTTTATTAGTATTAATATTTCTTCCTACTTCTTCCATCCTGTCACGTGTGTCCATCATTATTTTACGGGGATTTAAAAGCTTCCCTGTTTTATTGGCCGGGCAGGCAACAGTGCATCGTCCGCATTCGGTACAACTGTAAGCATCCAAAAGATTTTTCCAGCTGAGATCAAAAATATCTTTTGCGCCAAATTTATGTGCTGCTTCTTCACCGCCTGTAGGCGCAAGCTCCGGTTTGAACATGTAGGTAACTTCATTCTGCACGTTTTGCATATTCTCCATCTTTCCTTTCGGTTCCAGTCTTCCATAGTACGCATTTGGGAATGCCAGTAAAATATGAAGATGCTTGCTGTAAGGCAGATAATTTAAGAAAGCAAAAATGCCTGCAATGTGCAGCCACCAGCAGGTTCGTTCAAGAACTATTAATGTTGATGAAGAAAGATTTTGTAAGGAAGGTGCAATTAATCCTGATACAACAAAATTTCCATGATCAGCAAAATGTGGATTGCCCTGTAACTGTAAAGCCCTGTCGGCGGAATTCCATGTAAGGAAGAAAGTCATCAACAATATTTCTGTGATAAGAATATAATTGGCATCACTTCGTGGCCAGCCATCCAGTTCGTGTTTCATAAAGCGTTTAAGCTTTAAAATATTTCTTCTTGCTAAAAAGGCAACACAGACAGCGATAACACCAACAGCTAAAATTTCAAAAAAGTTTATCAGGAAAGAATATAATCCGCCTAAGGTTCCGGCAAACATCCGGTGTGTTCCAAACAAGCCATCCAGCACTATTTCCAGTATCTCGATATTAATAATGATAAAGCCTGCATAAATTATAAAGTGCATGAAAGCAACGAGAGGGTAGCGGAACATTTTCTTTTGCCCTAATGCAAGCAGCAAAAGATTTTTCCATCTTTCGGCAGGGCGGTCGCTGAGGTCTTTATCAACGCCCAAAAGAATATTTCTG
The DNA here is from genome assembly GCA_028288585.1 of Chitinophagaceae bacterium. Classification (GTDB taxonomy): domain Bacteria; phylum Bacteroidota; class Bacteroidia; order Chitinophagales; family Chitinophagaceae; genus Ginsengibacter. The sequence continues at coordinate 4,728 of JAQBNL010000058.1, forward strand.
CGTATCTCCTTTGCTTTTTTAGTGAAGAGCCAAACTGCAACAGCGGATAGCAGGAGAAATAATATTTGCTGGACAATCTGCATGCAACGAATATAAACACCAATCACGAATTACACGAAAGAAGAAACACGAATTTTTAAAACACTAACCTGCCGGCAGGTTACACGAATTATAAATACACGAAATCTATTCCTGCTCAGATCATAGGCTCATGTTTCCTATTGGTCTTATCTTCTTCGTCAGGTATTTTAAATGAGAGGGGACCATTACCAACTATTAAAAAATAAATAAGTAAAAGCAATATTAAAATAGAAAGGAATAATTCAGAATACGGCCTCAGCATATCGTGGTTACTGGTTACAAATATTATTGCACCGATCAATACGGGTATTTGTACCAGGCATGCCAGTCGGGTAAACAAACCTAATATCAGCAGGATGCCGCCAATAGTATGTGCGAATGCAGCATATTGGGCAGCCATTAAAAAAGCAAAGTCACCAAATGGCGCCCTGTTCTTCATGGTAGTTGTTATTTCGCTCATGTTCATAAATACATCAATGCCTTTATAACAAAGAAATAAACCGAGGGCAATGCGAATAATGTCGAGCCATTTTGGGTGATGCCTGTCACCCCAAAGTTCAATGCGGTGTAGGAAATTCATGTTATTAAATTTAAGGATGGAAAAGAGCTTTTCACAAATCTACTTATTTTATATAATGCTGTTGTAAAAAAATACAAGGATGTGCCGGGCAGATAATAGTAATTAATTTTTAATTTATAGTTTTTGTATCCGGGATTTAAAAATAGATCCAATGTCCTTTAAAGCTTCCATTTGAAAATTCAAGAGTGGGCGCCGGAAATTTAAAAGCGCTTAAAAAGGCAAACAGGAAGCGTACCGCTTTCTTATTGGTTTTTATTTTTGTAAAATCAATGTCCGGCGATAAAAACCATTGGCGATAGCGTTTAATATCACTTCTGTCGAAAATTATATTTCCGTTTTTATCTTTTGCAATATTGCTTCTTGCCCCAAACAAACCTTCGGCACCGTAACCTACGGAAAGGCCTAACCATTTTGGGACTTTTAAATGTAACAATGATTGGATGTTTGCACTAGCCCAATACGTTTGTGCATTGTAATCCTTAATCAGGCTTTCGGCAAATGAGGAACCGTATAAGCTGGTAGCCCTTGCTTCCAGATCAGGTTGTGAGTAACGTTTTTTGTGAATAGAAAATTTTAGCTTAATTCTTTGTTCATCCCAGGCAAGCTCCTGTGATATTAAAGAGCCGGCACCCAAAACATTAGCAGTAAAATCTCCCCAGCTCCAGCCATATTCTGATGAAAATCCATCAAGGGTTTCAATTATAGTTTGATAGGCAGCGCCGCTCAATCCACCTATCCAGATTCTTTTTTTTCGTGAAAGGCCTGTCCAGCGCCACGCTTCTATACCGGCACGGCCTTCAATGTAAGAAGTATAAATATGTCCCACTTTATCAACCTGTAACCATTCAGCATCATCATTAAAAAAATGAAAATTACTGCGGGGATATTTTGAATACCAAAAGCTATTTAACGCTATCATCATACTTCCATAAGCAGCAACACTTGCTGTAGCCACAAAACGTACCCTCTTTTTATTATAAGGATAAACAGTATAGCCGGCAGCAGTTATTTGCTGATAATGTGACGAATCAATTTTTAGCCGGATACTATCCTGGCAATAGGCTGTACTTGAAAATGCTAAACAGGTAATGACAATAATTAATCTCATAGGGAATAACTCATCATATAAAAATACGGCAGTAAATGGTTTCAGGTTTCAAATAATCAAAATTCAATAACTTCCACCCTTCAAATAAATAAATATGGATAACAAAACACAGGAAAGAATTAATGCGTGGCTTTCGCCATCGTACGACCAGGCAACAAGAGATGAAATAAAAAAGTTGCAACAGCAAAACCCGGCAGACCTTGAAGATGCCTTTTATAAGGATCTGGAATTTGGAACAGGAGGCCTGCGTGGTATTATGGGTGTTGGAACAAACCGCATGAACAGGTATACAGTTGGGATGGCCACCCAGGGATATGCTAATTATTTAAAACAATCTTTTAATGAAGTAAAGGTGGCTATTGCACACGACAGCAGGAATCACAGCCGCGAGTTTGCTGAAATAACAGCTAATATTTTTGCTGCGAACGATATCAAAGTATATTTATTTGAAGCGTTAAGACCTACGCCTGAACTGAGTTTCACCATCCGGCATTTTGGTTGCCAGGGCGGGGTAGTTTGTACTGCTTCCCACAATCCAAAAGAATATAATGGCTATAAAGCGTATTGGGATGATGGCGCACAGTTAGTTCCTCCCCATGATAAAAATGTAATTACTGAAGTTGAAAAAATTAAAAGTCTTGATGATGTAAAATGGAGTGGGGGAGAAAAAAATATAACCATCATCGGGAAAGATATAGATGAAAAATATATCGAGATGGTGAAGAGTTTAAGTGTTTATCCGGATGTATGTGTTGCCCAGCATGATCTCAAAATTGTTTACACCCCGATACATGGCTCAGGAATAATGGTTGTGCCGCAGGTTTTAAAAAGATATGGATTTGATAATGTTCATATAGTAGAAGAGCAGGCCACACCCGATGGAAATTTTCCAACGGTAAGCTATCCCAATCCTGAAGAGAGGGAGACAATGAGTATCGGGTTACAAAAGGCAAAGGAACTGGATGCAGATATTTTACTGGGAACCGATCCTGACGGAGACCGGGTAGGCATCGGTGTTAAAAATCATAAGAATGAATGGGTGCTGATGAATGGAAATCAAACTGCTTTGCTTGCTTTTAATTATATGATAGAGGCAAGAAAAGCAAAAGGCATTGCTCAGCCTAATGATATGGTCGTAAAAACAATTGTTACTACCGATATGATAGATGTTATAGCCAAAGCAAATAATGTTAACTGTTATAATGTGCTTACCGGTTTTAAGTGGATAGCTGAACTGATAAAAGAAAAAGAAGGAAAAGAAAATTATATCATAGGCGGGGAAGAAAGTTTTGGGTTGATGATAGGAAGCCAGATAAGAGATAAGGATGCTGAAAGTGCAGTGGCAATAATTTGCGAGATGACTGCTTATGAAAAAGATAAAGGAAGAAAGCTTTTCGATAAGCTTATTGACCTGTATGTGCAGTATGGTTTGTATAAGGAAAACCTTATCTCCATAACAAAAAAAGGAATGAACGGCGCTAAAGAAATAGCAGATATGATGAAGACATACAGAGATAATCCTCCGCAAATGATTGCGGGCATACAGGTTGTTCAATTACTTGATTATCAAAACCAGACAGATGTTAACTTACAATCAGGGGAAAGTAAAAAAATAAGTCTTCCCAGGAGTAATGTATTGCAGTTTATACTGGAAGATGGCAGTAAAATATCAGCACGGCCCAGCGGAACAGAACCCAAAATAAAATTTTATTTCAGCGTAAATACAAAGCTTGATAACACTGCAGATTTTGATGCAAAAGAAAAAGAACTGGATGATAAAATAGCTGCAATAATAGGAGATATGAAATTGAAATCTTAACCCATGAATATTATCCGAAGCATACAAAACAGAATATTTGAGATACGGGGTGAAAGAGTAATGCTTGACAGGGATTTGGCAGCATTGTACGAAACAGAAACCAAAGCACTTAACCTGGCTGTTAAACGCAATAGTAGAAGATTTTCCAAAAATTTTATGTTTCAGCTTACAAAAGATGAGTTTTAAACCTTAAGGTTTCAAATTGAAACCTTAGAAAAAACAAAAGAGCCTTTGAGGTTGCAAAATGAAACCTCAAAGGGAAGAGGAGGAACAAGGTATTTACCATATGCATTTACTGAACAGGGAGTGGCCATGCTTAGTGGCATACTTAATTCTGATACGGCAATTAATATGAACATTGCCATTATGAGAGCCTTTGTGGAAGTAAGAAAGATTTTACTCAGGCAAAGTGATTTAAAAGACCAATTGAAAGAAATAAAAGAAAGATTTAGGATCTCACGATGTTCAATTGAACCAAATTTATGAGGCAATGGAAAATTTGTTAGATGAGAAAGCTGCTGAAAGAAAATGGAATGAAAGAGAAAGGATTGGATTTAAGAAGTAGGAAAGAGGCCATTGCTGTATTATGGCGAAGAAATAATTAACTGCTTTCAGCAATTGAGAGATAGAAATATTTAAAAATGAGTGAAGAACAAAATATGCCAGGAGAAGAGTTGACAGAGGACAGACAACAGACTACGGGTGAGAATCAGCCAATCGAAGAGAACTTACAACCTGTACCGATAAATTCAAGATGCAAAAAATAGCAGATCATCAGGATGTACTCAGCGGGAATGATGCCGCCGTTTTTCGCCATGATATGGGTGCAGCCTTTACACTCCGGCTTGAACGGCTGAGAAGAAGCCTGGATGCATTTAAAGATGCAGGATTGGCCTGTGAAGAAATGGAACGACTTATTCTTAAAGAATTGTAATAATATAATTTTGTAAAACATTAAATTTATAATTATGAAAAAGTTGAGTTTTCTTCCACTGTTATTCCTCTCTCTTTTTTTATCAGCGCAGCCAAATTATAAAGTGGTATTTGATGTTACCAGCCAGGATACAACCGATCATAAGTTAGCAATACGCTGGGCTAATGAAGTTTTAAAAGCCGAACCAACTGCACAGGTAGAAATTGTATTGTTTGGTAAATCGCTTGCCATGATTACAAATCAAAGATCAATAGTTGCCGCTGATATAACCCGGCTAACATCAAATAAGAACGCCTCGGTTAAAGTATGCCAGGTTGCAATGAAAGCAAACAATGTTGAGATGAACCAGCTGGTTGAAGGAGTACAAACGGTACCGGACGGCATTTATGAAATTATAAGTAAGCAGAGAGAAGGATGGGGTTATATTAAAGTAAGTCACTAAACAATGTCACATTTAAGAGAACATTGGTTTCCTTATTTATTAGGAGTAATAATCCTGGGCGTTATTGCAAGAGAATTATTATCCAGCGATGCCACTAAAGAAAACTTGTTCAAACCTGGGGATAAACAAATATCCATAGTGCCTGGTATTTATGAACTCTCTAATTCGGAAGCAGGCAATCTTATTCGCTATGGCAAAGCTTTAATTGACAGCACCGCAAAATACTTCGGACCTCATGGCTTGGTTGCTTCAATAACCAATGGACTTAGTTGCCAAAACTGTCATAGGGAAAGCGGAACGAAATTGTATACCAATAATTTTTTAGCTGTAGCATCTAACTATCCAAAATTTAGGGAGCGAAGCGGAAGACTGGAATCAATAGAATGGCGCATCAATGAATGCATGCAGCGAAGTTTAAATGGTGAAGCAATTGACAGTATGAGTAAAGAAATGAGAGCAATGGTTGCTTATATAAAATGGACAGGAAAAAATGTAAAGAAAAACGTAAAGGCTGATGGTGCAGGAACTAAAGAATTAACTTTTTTAGAAAGAGCTGCGAATTCAATTACAGGCAAAACTATTTATTCCGCAAAATGCCAATCATGTCATGGTGAAAATGGCGAAGGTGTTTTAAGTTTTGATTCTGTGAATTATATATATCCTCCATTATGGGGACAACATAGCTATGCCGTAAGTGCCGGTATGTTTCGTTTGTCGAAGCTTGCATCATTTGTTAAACATAATATGCCACTGGGTGCTACTTATACAGAGCCACTGCTAAATAATGAGGAGGCATGGGATGTTGCGGCATACATTAATTCACAACCTCATCCTAAAAAAATGTTTGCTGCTGACTGGCCGGTGCTTAAGAGTAAGCCTGTAGATTATCCTTTCGGTCCATACACAGATGGCTTCTCAGAGAAACAACATAAGTATGGCCCCTTTGAGCCAATAAAAAAAGTAAGAGATGAACAGATGGCTATGATGAAAAAATAAATGCAGGCTTATTGCCTGCATTATTCATACTTTATTATAATTTTTTATCCTGCAAAAATGTATGCACAGCCATGTTCCTGTGCCCTGCCCAATGCCCATACACCTGATGGAACTTCCTGTATGCCAGGAAGCATACCCGATGCCCAATCTTTTCTTACTGTTGCAGCATCAAGCTTCATCCCATCTGCAACTGCTGCACTGTACACAGTCATAGCCGCACCACATACTGCAAACATAACTCCGCTTGCTTGCAATTCATTTATCCCAATTGGCACAACGCCAAAGCCTGGGATTGAATATTCGCCTTGTTTTGGTTTAGCAAAAGGGTTTCGTACAAAAGGAGCTTTGGTGGCCGGGTCATCAGTTTTAAATACTTGCCCGAAATTGTACTTTGCCCAAATGCGGTCTTCAAAAGCATAGGGTATAGCATCATGGCGCAATACAACTACAACGCTCTGATCTTTTTCCGGTGTTCCTGTTGCCTGGTTGGTCATTAAAAAAACTCTCGGCCATGCAAAAGGCATCATTTCATGCGGACGGGTGGCATCAAATACAACCCGATGCTTACCTTTTATTTGTTTGAACCAATTATCAGCATCATCAGTTTGCTGAAGAAGAGATGGCGCTGCTTTGATGGATGTGGGAATACTGAGCAAGCCAAGAGCGGCGGCACCTGCAGCAATATTTCCTAAAAATTCACGGCGGGGAGTGCTTGATTTTTTGTTAGTCATAACTGTAATTTTTTAAATTAAAAAATAGCTGTGATAACAGGAGGGGAGAACAAATTACATAGAATTATTATTTTAAACAATAACTTTTATTAAGACTAAATGTACTAACCTTGGAAAATTATTACAAGATGCGCTGCAGATAACAGGCAAGACAATGGGAAGCGTATGTCTTATTTTTCATTCATTTTTTTATCTGCATAATACTTCTTAAGAATATTAAAAGCTTTCTTGGGCTTTCCCTGGTGATCTAATAAGCCTTTATTGTTCCAACCTTGCTGATAGACGGGATTATTTCTTCTTGGTGAACGAAAATCAAGTAATATCCATGGAGAAATTCCTACAAAATTTTCCGGCATTTTTTTAAACATCGCCACCTGTTCACGGTAATACCACGCTTGGTATTCCTCACTCCAGCGGGTTAATGAATCTGCGTGAAAACCGCTTAATGCTTCAGCACCTGTTTCACTTATAAAAAGTGGCTTATCATAAATTGTTTTCCAGGTAGCATTCGTGGCATTAGAAGGCAGGCCGCCATACCATCCCAGGTATTCATTAAAAGAAACAAGGTCAACATATTTTCCCAATGGATCATTTATCAAATGTGTTTTTTCCAGTTCACTATAATTAGTTTCCAGCGCCGCTGATATTAATCTCGTTGCATCCAATTCCCTGGCTGCAGAAATAAGATTATGCATAAAAGCAGTCCGGGTCTCATTTACAGGAGTTTCATTTCCTACAGACCAAATAATAACACTTGCACGGTTATGATCTCTCGTTATCATTTCACTAAGTTGAGTACGGGCTTTTTCAAAAACAGCTTTACTTGTGAAATCTATTGTCCAGTAAACAGGAATCTCCGACCATACAAGAATACCTAATGAATCAGCCAACCGTGTCATGGTTTCATCATGAGGATAATGAGCCAGGCGAACCATATTGCAGTTAAGAGATTTGGCTTTGCCTAATATCCACAAGGCATCCTGCCTGCTGTAAGCACGTCTTACATCCATTGGAATTTCTTCGTGAATACTAATGCCCCGCATGAAAATTGGTTTGCCATTTAACAGCACTTGCTTTCCTGCAGCTTCAATTGTACGAAAGCCTATTTTATCAGTAATTGTTTCTGAAGCAGTAGTTAATTTTACCTGGTACAACTTTGGATTTTCCGGTGACCAAAGCTGTGCATTGGTTACATTGAAACTTATGTTTACTATTGAATCTGTAACAGGAAATATCTTTTTTATTTTCAATTCAGGAATATCAATTTCCACACTTCCACTCTGTGCGTTGTTTAATTTTACCCAGCCTTCTGCCTCAGGATTATTTAATGGAGAAGATTTTTTTAACTGGATGAAATAATCTTTTATAAAATTTTGAGGCACCTCTGCCAGCAGTACATCTCTTGTAATGCCGCCATAATTCCACCAATCAGTATTAACAGTAGGCACTTCATCTTTGCTGCGCTTATTATCTACTTTAACAACAAGAAAATTATCTTTCGCTTTTAAAACGGAATCCGGAATTTCAAAATTAAAAGGTGTGAAGCCACCTTTATGCATTCCTAATTTTTTACCATTCAAATAAACATCGGCCCTGTAATTTACTGCCCCAAAATAAATGAAAACACGATCCGATGATTTTGACTTTACAAAATCAAAAGATTTTTTATACCAAACCGTTCCTTCATAATAAATAAATTTTGAATCCTGTGAGTTCCAGTCGCCGGGAACAGTAAGGATATATTTATTATTATAACCATGTTCTTTTTTGTCAGTTTTATTTTGAGGTATATCGGTGTTCCAATAAGCATCACGGTCTTTTTCCTGCCTTTCCTGGTAGCGGTAATCGTAAAACCCGGTTTCATAAGGATCAATAATGTATTGCCATTTCCCGTTCAGGCTTGTTATTTTCCGGGCGCCTATATTGGTGATGAGGTTTGTTTGTGCCTTTAATTGAAGTAACAAACAGGTAAATAAAAAAGGTAGTATTTGTTTCATACAAGTCTTAACAGGTTTTAGTAACATATGCCCGAATTAATAGGTTTATATTTTTTGTTGATATTTTGGTACAATTATAGTTTTAAAAATATCGAAAGTTTTTTAACAGCAATACAATCATAATAAATATACTTTCCTAATCACTAATATCAAAATCACTATTTTTAATAAATTTTTTTTATGAAGAATATTATTGCAGTCTTCTGCTTATTCACATTACCACTATTTTCTTTCTCCCAAAACAAAATGACTCCCGAGTTTTTGTGGAAGCTTGGAAGAGTTAGCGGCATTGGTATTTCGAAAGACGGCAAAAGTGCAGTCTATTCAGTTAGCACACCCAATGTGGCTGAAAATAAAAGCACTTCCGAAACCTTTGTTGTTCCTGTAACAGGCGGTTCGGCTGTTCAAACTTTTAATAAAGACAGTGTTGTGAGAAATAAAAATATTTCTCCCAACGGAAAATATATTATTTATGATAAGGAAGTAAAGCTGTTAAATGTTACCGGCAAAGATTTTTATCCTGAACTTACAAAATCAAACGCCTACATATTTGATAATCTTGCCTATCGCCATTGGGATACATGGAGTGATGGAACTTTTAACCACGTTTTTATTGCAGCCCTGGTAAATGGCAAAAAGGAAAATGAAAAAGACCTTATGCCCGGCGAGCCATTCGATTCCCCGCAAAAACCTTTTGGCGGTGATGAAGATTATAACTGGAGCCCCGACAGTAAATACGTGGTGTATGTTGCCAAGAAAAAATACGGAAAGGAATATGCACTGAGCACCAATACTGATATTTACCGGTACGATATTGAAACAGGCAAAACGATAAATCTTACCCAGGGCATGATGGGCTACGATGTAAGCCCTGCCTATAATAAGCAGGGAACGCTTGCATGGCTGAGCATGAAACGGGAAGGTTTTGAAGCTGATAAGCAGGACATTGTTGTAATGTTCGGGAATAATAAAATTAATTTAACAGCAAACCGCGATGACCTGCAGGTAGAAGGATTTAAGTGGAGCGATGATGGTAAAAAGATTTATTTCGTAGCGCCCATAAAAGCTACTTCACATTTGTTTGAGGTAACATTAGGAAGTGCAAATCCTACATCCACAATCAGGCAAATAACTAAAGGAGAATTTGGTGTCTCAGATATTGTAGGGCAATCCGGTAATGCAATTGTTGTTACAAAGGTTGATATGAATCATGCACCGGAATTATATACTGTAGATATTTCCAGGGGAGATATGAAGCAGTTAAGCCATGTGAATGACAATCTCTATAACACTATCGGTGTAAGCAGGTCAGAAAGACGGTTTGTAAAAACAACAGATAACCAGCAAATGCCCACATGGGTAATTTATCCTCCGGATTTTGATCCTAATAAAAAATATCCAACTTTATTATTTTGTTTAGGCGGGCCGCAGGGCACAACACCTTTTTATTCTTTCCGTTGGAATTTTCAACTGATGGCAGCACAGGGATATATTGTTGTAGCGCCTGACAGGAGAGGAGTGTTTGGCAATGGCACCAAATGGGCGCAGGATATAAGTAAGGATTGGGGCGGCCAGGTAATGAAAGATTATCTTTCTGCCATTGATGAAATATCGAAAGAAAAATTTGTTGATAAAGACAGGAGAGGATGTGTAGGCGCCAGTTATGGAGGCTATTCTGTTTTTATGCTTGAAGCATTGCACGATGGACGTTTTAAAACTTTTATTTCTCACGATGGTGTATTTGATCTTAAAAGCATGAGCGGAACTACAGAAGAGCTTTGGTTTACCAACTGGGATATAGGAGGTAATTATTGGGATAAAAAAAATAAGGCTGCACAAAAAAGTTTTGAGAAATATTCACCCGGCAATTTTGTAGATAAATGGAATACACCGATAATGATTGTACAGGGAGGAAAGGATTACCGGGTACCAATAGAGCAGGGCTTACAGGCCTTCCAGGCAGCGCAGCTGAGAGGGATAAAAAGTAAATTATTGTACCTGCCTGATGAAAATCATTGGGTGTTGAACGCTCAAAATGCATTGGTATGGCAGCATGAATTTTTTAAATGGCTAGATGAAACGTTGAAGTAATTTAATAAGATATGAAGAGCACAAGGCTCCCTGGGATGTAGAGCCGGATTTGGTTTAATCATTATTTCTTTGTATTTCTGTAGTCCCGTCAACATTTTCCACCCTTGGAAACCTTTTTATTCATCTTTAAAAAGGAAATTATGGTAGTACGTTTAACACGCTTTAGTGTTTCCCCTGATAAAGCGCAGGAAGCCAAAAATGTTTATCAGCAGGAAGTAGTTCTCGAAGTAAAAAAACAAAAAGGAAATACTAATGTAATGCTGCTTGAGCCTGCAGATGGTTCTGATGAATTTATTTCAATAACTGGATGGGAAAATAAAGCCGATGCAGAAGCTTATGAATCCAGCGGAAAATATAAAGAGCTTGTTGGCAAGATCAAGGGATTGATTGGCCAGGCTGTTCTTAAAACATATAACACACAATAACTGCTATAAGTATTAACGCCTGCATTTTTATTTTTTACCAAACTAAATTTACACATTATGAGAAAATTAATCTTAGTGCTTATTGCACTGCCGTTTTTTTCTTTCGCACAGGAAAAAAATGTTATTTCTGCAACCCGCGTTTTCCCTAAAAACGATAAAGTAGTTGCTTTTGAAAAAGCATTAACGGCCCATTCACAAAAGTATCATACGGGAACCTGGAAGTGGCGGGTTTTTACCATTGAGTCAGGTCCTGATGCAGGCGGGTATCATATTACAGAGGGCCCAATGAGTTGGGACGATATAGATACAAGAGGCGATTTGGGTAAAGCTCACTCAGCTGATTATGCTATGAATATTGCTCCTTTATTAACTGACAGGGGATCTGTTGTATACAGTTTATACCGGGCTGATTTAAGTACTATCGCACTAACAGATTATTCAAACAAAATTGCTATCAATCATATATTTCCAAAACCGGGTTATGGAGGTGATGTGGAAGATTTGATTAAAACCCTTAAAAAAATGTGGGAAGCAAGCACACAAACTGTTGCTGTTTATGAAGCGAGTTCATCAGGGGCGCCTCAATACTCACTTGTAACAAGATATAAGCAAGGTTTAAAAGAAAGGAATGTAGGCTTCCGCAAGCCAATGAAAGAGCGTTATATGCAGGCCAACGGAGATAAAGCCTGGGATGATTTTATTAAAGGACAAAAGAATGCAATAGATCATACCTGGTCAGAACTTTTATTTTACCACCCCGAGCTAAGTTCTAAATAGAATAATAAATATTATAAAAACCCTCTGCATTGCGGAGGGTTTTGTTTATTCCCCGAATTTATTCGTTTATTTTAAAAGTGACCGGCTGTTGCCTGTAGGCGTTTACTTCATTGCCGTTTTGTTGTGCAGGAATCCACTTAGGCCCTTTCCTGATTGCATTTACAGCAACTTCAGCAAGTTTGGTACCCTTCATTGTGATGGCTTCTACATTACTTACATTTCCATCTTTTGATACAACAAATTTTACAATGCATGTACCTGATTCACCTGCTTCGGTAAGTTCATCAATATTTTTTTCAATTTCCTTTTGTAAATAAAAATTCCAGTTACCATTGAATTTTGCTTCCACTTCCACTTTAATAAATGGCGGTTCTTCTTTGCTCTCTTTTTTAACAGGGGCTTCTATAATATTACTTCCTTTAATTTCGGCAGGAGGAATAATTCCATTACTATTTTCTCCTTCAATATTTTTTATATCAATTCGTGCATTAACCAGATCTTTAATTTCTACAGGTGGCTCTGTTACCAGTTTATCTATAACAATTATTGGAGGAGGATAAGCCAAAGCTCTTGTTGGCTGTACCTTAATTACTTTTGGAACCAGAGGTTTAATCTTTTCCTTTTCAGCATCTGGCTTAGATGTGATAAAGTCGATAATTGGTGGCACGATACTCTTGTTGCCACTTTCATTTTTTCCTATCACAGCACCAATAAATATCATTATCACAAATGCTGTAATACCAAGGGATGAGTTTATCCTTTTGTTATAGGTTTTGCGTAAGTCGTAGGCACCGTATTCTTTATTCCTGCCTTCAAAAAGTATATCAAGAATATTTGCAGTTAAAATAGAATTTGTTTCCATGTTGTTAGTTTCTTATAAGAGACATAGAAAGAAATTATTCCATAAAATTATTTTTCAATTTTATTTTCTTAGTACAAAAAACTTGTGCAATTTTTTTAGAAAATAAAAAATGATAAGATAAGGAGACTAAATAAAAGCAATAATTAATTTGTCTTTTCCGGAGACTCAATATTGAAAAGATTACTGTCTTCTTTTTTACGGAAACCAAAGTTGTAGCGGATGTTAAGTCCAAAGCGCCGGGTATCACCTTTACGAAAACCACTGGCATTTATGCTTCCCTGCTTAATGGTAAAATCGTTATTGTTGGTAAGAAAAATATCATTTATACTGACGCTCACTATTAGCTTGCGCTTCATTAGCTGCTGGGTAACACTAAAATTTAAAGCACCAAAGGAACTTAGCTCATAAAACTGCAGTTGCCCTTTGAAGCGTGCAAAACCATTTAACTGAAGCTGGGTTGTAGACGTAAGTTTAAAAGTTTGGTATGTAAATATTGACCAGCTTCCTTTTTTAAATGCCAGCGGTTTGCCCTCATACAATCCCTGGTAAAAATTGTGGTTGTACTGTATTCCCGCCACAATAAAATATTTTTTTCCCGGTGGTATAGCGCCCAATGCACGGAAATAAATTTCTTTATTCTTGCCAAGGTTATCATAAGTTCTGTAACTAACACTGCGGTTGCTGTCGGCCTGGTAAATAACATTGGTAAAAATATCTTTTGTATCATTTACACCTATGGCAAGTATGGGCCGTTCATCTACAGAGATATTGGCTTCATAGTTTTGTGTGAACTGCGGCCGCAGAGACGGGTTGCCTGTTTCAAAAAGATATTGGTCAACATAGCGCTGAGAGGGGTTAAGCAACTGGTAGCTCGGCCTGCTGATGGTACGGCGGTAAACAAGATAGGCCCTGAGATCGTAGGTCATTATCTTAAACAAATTCCTGCTGATGTAAACATATGGAAACAGGTCAGTACGGTGAATGCTGAAAGAAGTATCTGAAGGAATTAATTGGTTTCCTTTCATGTTTGTGTTTTCCAGCCGTGTACCGATTTTTACCGTGATGCCCGAAATAGTTTTTGAGCCCTGTACATAAGCGGCATTAATGTTTTCCTGGTATTTGTATGAGCTTGTGCGGCCAACATCTTTTATCCTGCTACCTCCATTTTGCCTGAAATATTCTGTTGTATTAGTAAAGCCAACACTCGTAGATTTTAATCCTGTTTCAACAGTAAATTGTTTTGGAAACTTAAATAAAAGATTTGTTTGTGCCGAGAAAAAATCAAGGTGTGTTTTTATTTTACCATCGCCGCTGATTGCAGGATATACAGGAACAGTAAACGCTGTGGCAAATGCCTGATTGGAAGTATTAGGTGAATAATTATAAGAAATATCAGTGCTCCATTCAGAGCCGGCAGAATCTATTTTATATTTTGCTGATACACCCTGGCTAAGATTAAAGTTGTTACCCTTATTGGTAACGCCGGTAATATTATCAGTGATAAGATTATTATTACTTACTTTTTTTATTTGCGAAAGATTGGTGGTTGTATTAATGAAATTGCTGTAATTTATTCTTCCGTCGTAACTGAGTTCCCATTTTTTTGTTACCTGAGAATTTATACCGAAGCCTGTATAATAATTATTGGTGGGATATAATGAAAATGCATCCTGGCTCAATAATGAATCGGCTGCAAACAAACGGTCTGTTCTTACTTCCTCATAATAGTTCCGGTGGCCATACTGCATATTGAGATAGGTAGTAGTTTTCCCGTTATTATTATTAAGATTTAATCCTACAAACTGATTACCGTATTTGCCTTGGTTACCTCCAAGTGTTACACTCCCTGTCAGCCCTATTTTTACACCTTTTTTTAAAACCACGTTTACAATACCGCCGCTGCCGGATGCATCATATTTTGCAGAAGGCGTTCGCAATATTTCGATACTTGCTATGGAATTCGGGGGTAGATTTTTTAGCATGGTAGCAATATCAGAAGCGCTCATTTTTTGCTCACGGCCATTTATGTAAACAGTTGCAGGCGTAGTGCTGTTGAGGTAAATATTTCCATCCTGGTCAACAAATAATCCCGGCGTTTTCTCCAGTATCTCGTAAGCATTTGTAGAGCTGGTAATAAGGTTTTCAGGATCAACAATTGTTTTATCATCTTCCTGGCGCATGACAGGTCTTGATGAAACAATATTTACGCCCTGCAACGATTTTGAAATAACATCTGCAGTAAATGTAAAAACAGGGTTCTCACTTTTTACAGTAATTCCTTTTTGAAAAGGTGCATAGTTTACGGATGATACCGAAACAAGATATTGCCCATTAGCCAGTGTGAACTTCACAGTTCCGCTGCTGTCAGAAACCTTATCAATTGATTGAGTGCTATCCTTAACTGAGGTTACAGAAACAGATGCAAAAGGTAAAGGCTCCTTTTTTGTATTTATTAGCCGGATGGTAACACTGGTTTGTTGTGCTGAAACGCTTATTGGAAGTAAACAATAAAGAGCAACAATAATAATAAAACAGTAGGATCTTAACAGGGTAAGGATCAATTTCATGGGTATCTCAATTAAATTTGCTTAGGCAAATGTAAGTAGGCTTAATTAAACGAATAGGATAGTAGCAAGTTACAGCGGGAAAAATAAAATTAATCGGGGATAATAGTTGTAACTATTTCAGTAACTATTTTTTCCAGCTTTGTGAGGTTATTATAATTAGGTTTATACAAAATGGCCTTCCCTTTTCTTTCAGCTTCCACCGCCTTTATCTCTTTAAGTATTTTTAGATGCTGAGATGCTACTGATTGTTCTATATTGAGATTTACATAAATTTCAGTTACGGTTGCCTGTGATTTTGCATCCAGTATTTTTAATATTTGTTTTCTTAAAGGATGATCGATGGCACGAAAGACTTTAGCTGCTTTCTTAATTTCTTCCCCTTTATTTATTAACAGTATTTGAGAATGTTGCATTGTAAATTGTTATTAAAATTGAAAAGATATTCTAAAATAATTTTTTATAAGCAGGATAAAAGGCAAAAATTTTAATTCTGAGAAATATTTTGTGAGTTCCTAATGTTTTCCAAACAATGTATGCCTTCCGGTGTGGTAAATACAGCCATCATTTCTTTGCCGTTTACTACAGCTTTTTTTAAACCTATATATCCCCGTTTATATAAAGGCGCCAAAGCATACTTAATATCTTCAGGCAAACAATATTGTCCTTCTAATTCTATTTGTCTGCAATACAATAATTTGGTCACCATGGTTTTAGTTAATGGACGGGTATAATTTTTCATTTCAAATATTTAACCTTACATCAATTTAATTAAAGAAAAACCATAGGCATATTGTTAATGCAATAATTGATACAATTACCATTAGTGCAATAACAATTTTGCTGTTGGATGTCGGTTGATGTGAATTTTGTTTCATAGTTGGATAGGGGTTTAAACAAAATCTAAGGCTAAGTTATATTATGAATAAATAAATAGCAAAAAAAACTATATATGTAATTGAAAAATTTATTCACATTGCCTACATTTTAGTATAGTGAAATAGAGCTAATGACTAACAGGAATTGTTCGTACAATTTATAAAATTGGTAGAGTTTAAACCACGATTTTATATAGCATTTGGATTTTTTTCCGCATGTATATCATTAATTTCCACAAACTTTTTGATTTTTTGTAAAAATCTGGTTTGGCATATTTTAGGAGACTGCATTAATTTTCTTAACCTTAAATATTGTTATCATGGCAAACAAAAAAGATCAAGAAATGACCTCAACCAGGTCACAACAAAGTGGCAATAGGGGAAATTCAGGTAGTGGTGGCGGAAAAAGTAATTCAGGTGGAAATTCCGGAAGTGGAGGAAAAGGTAATTCAGGCGGTACATCCGGAAGTGGATCCTCAGGTGGAAAAGGTGGGGGCCGCTAACCCCATAGTAATGTTTGATAAATATGTCCTGCAAAAGCGGGACATACTTATTTTTATAAATAGCCTTTCTAATTTTATAAAATAGCCTTAGTTTTTTACTAACACCCGGTTGCTTTCATAACTGGAATTGTGCCACTAAACCAGGTAATAAATTACAATAATAGATATTCGTATACGGTGCTTTAATAGGTTACCTTACAGATCACCCAACCCAAAATTTTGAAGCAATTACTTTCTTTCCCTAAAAATCATTTTACTAAGAATACGCAACGGCCCTTAAGCCCATTAATGATACGAACATTAATGGTCGCCTGCGATAAACAGCATAAAGGAATTTTATTTGGCCCCCAGGACGTAAAAGGCTCTGTAATAACATTAATAAACCGGGGCTTAATTGCCAACCATACTTTTAACCAAAAGGGAAAAACCCATACAACATGGTACGTTACCCAGCAGGCAATTAATATGCTGGCAAATGTTGGTGTAAAAGTTTTATGCTAATCACTGAGCTGTAATATTTCCATCTGCACCTACATAATAAGTAACATATTGCCCGTTTTCCATTACTCTTACAGCATATGCATCCTGCCCTGAAGTAGCTTTAATCTTTTTAATATCATAAAGGTTACTGCCATATTTATTTTTGATATTAGTAACCACATCATCTGGTATACCGGTGCCAATCACCGGTAAGGAAGCCGGGTCTGTTTTCCATACCATCGTTGTGCTTGATACAGTTGTAACAGTTGTACTTGTTGTACTGGTATTCATCTCACTGTTTGCAGAGCCTGTCATATCATTTGGATTGGCCCTCGATTTTATTTTTATTTTAGTTCGTTTATTAGTACTCATGGTATCCGCTGATTCCTGTGCAAATAAAACACAGGTACTGCTGCATATAAGCAGCAAAAGAAATAGCTTTTTCATGGCTTTAATTTTAAAATGATTATTATTATTCAGAATATCATCTATTCAATTTTAATGCCGTTTTGTATTTAGGCACCCTATTTACTAAGTGGTTCAATATTTGTTTAAGCGTACTGAATGAGAAATAAATTATGGATCGCCGCTGCAATATTATTTCTTATAATTATTGGGGGTTATCTTTTTATACGGCTCAACTATTTAAAGGCAAAGGATTTTAAGCCCGATACTTCAAAGGAAAAAAGTATTATAGACCTTCGCCCTGCAATTATTGCAAAGCTCCAGCAATTGGTAAAAGACGGTTCCAATGGATTATATATTTTATCTGTTGAAAAAATAGAACCGCATTTGCTTTCATCAAAGCTTGATGTATTAAATGCATCTATACATATTGATACGGCTGCCATGCATCATCTCGATAGCCTGCAATTATTGCCTGATGATATTTTTACATTTCATCTTTCAATGGTTCATATTGATGGGATTGGGATTGATGACCTGCTTAATAAGGACCGTATTGAAATAACAGGTATTCACGTCAGTAATCCTGTAATTACTATATATCATAAAAAGCTTTCTTATAATGAAA
The DNA here is from genome assembly GCA_028288585.1 of Chitinophagaceae bacterium. GTDB lineage: Bacteria > Bacteroidota > Bacteroidia > Chitinophagales > Chitinophagaceae > Ginsengibacter. Next base: position 23,029 of record JAQBNL010000058.1, read on the forward strand.
TTGAGCGTAAGCGTAACGATACGTTATCGCTTTATGAAAAGCTAAAGGGACGGTGGAAAAAGATTGCTATTGGAAAAATTGATGTTGTAAACGGAACATTCATTAATCACGATATAGTAAAAAAGAAAAAGGAAACAAAGTTTAAAGATATTTCTATTCTTATAAAGGACTTACTTATTGATTCTTTGAGTCAATATGATAAAAGCAGGTTTCTTTTTGCAAAGCATGCAACATTCAGCACAAAAAATTATAGTATTCCTACATCGGATAGCTTATACTTTTTTAAAGCCGGCAATATTTCTTTAGCAGGAGAACAGCATACCATTACAGCTTTGAATTTGGAGTTAAAACCACGCTATAAAAGAGAGCAGTTTGAAAATAAATTGCCTTTTAGAAATGATATGTTCCAGTTTAATTTCCCAAAGGTTATTTTAAATGATATTGACGTATTAGCAATGATAAATGATGATAGATTTATTGCCAAAAGAGCCGAAATAGCAGGTGGGTCATTCAGCGATTTCATTGACCGGTCCAAGCCTCAAAAGCCTGTAATGCTTAATAATTTTCCTCACCAGTTATTAATGAGAATTCCTTTTAAATTGTCAATTAACAGGCTTGATGTACATAATGTAAATATAGCATACGAGGAACACAATCCATTGTCTGAACAAAATGGTATTGTATATTTTGATAATCTTCATGGCAGTATAAATCATATATCAAACATCCCGGCAGAAATTAACATGCATCCCGTTACCGATTTTTCAGGCACTGCTTTATTTATGCATCATGTGCCCATGACCGCAAAGTTTAAGTTTAATCTTTTAAAATATCGTACCGGCGATTTTTCTGTAGATATTACAATGGATACATTGGATAATATCACCATAAATAAGATATCAGAACCACTTGGATTGTTTAGTGTAAAAACCGGGCAGATGCAGCATGCACAGGGCCATATAGGTGGAAATAATTCCGGAACGAGCGGCAGTATAAGCATGCAATACAATAATCTGCATCTTACGCCGCTGAAAAAAGATGAACAAAAAGGGAAGCTGAAAAAAAAGGCGCTGACAGGTTTTTTTGCAAATATCCTGCTTATCAAAAATGAAAATCCGAAAGGAAAAGAATTACGCCAGCCAAATTTTACTGTTGAACGGGATAAGGAAACTCCTTTTTTCAACCTTATCTGGAAAACTATTCTTACGGGTATTTTAAAAACGTTAGGGATACCGGTTAAACTTGTAATAAAGTAAAATTCAAAAATTTTTCTTCTACAAACTTTCCTCAGAATTGTAAAACAACTTTGCAAAAACTTTATCAGGAATGCATCTAAAAAAAATACTTACCTCTTTTTCTATTCTATTATTGTCAGCCATTACATTTGCCCAGGGCCCGGGAGCGATAATTTCAGGCGTAGTGCAGGATGGAAACTCTAAAGCTCCTTTAGAGTTTGCGAATGTGCAATTATTGAATGCAGCGGACAGTTCTGTTATAAAGGCTACTGCTACTGATAAAAAAGGCAAATTCACTCTTGATAATATAAATAACGGCAATTATGTTTTGCTTTGCACTTTTATTGGATACGAAAAAATAAAAACCCCGGTAACTGTTGCCAATCAACAAAGGATTAATGCGGGAACCATCCTTATCTCTTCTCTTTCCACAAGCATGCATGAAGTTGTAGTTACTTCAAAAAAATCTTTGCTAAATACTTCTATCGACAGAAAAATTTATAATGTAGGCCAGGACATAATGGCGCAGAGCGGTTCTGCCTCGGATATTTTAAAAAATGTTCCATCTGTAGAAGTTGATATTGATGGAGGTGTAAGTTTAAGAGGCTCATCGGAAGTGATGATCCTCATTAATGGCAAACCCTCTCCATTAATGGGAAAATCAAGAGCAGAAGTATTACAGCAACTGCCTGCCAACTCTATTGATCGGATTGAAGTAATTACAAATCCTTCAGCACGCTTCCGGCCTGATGGCACTGCCGGTATCATAAACATTGTAATGAAAAAAAATATTAAAGGAGGATGGAATGGAACGTTGGTTGGAAATGCCGGTAATAATAATCGCTACAACGGAAGCGCTAACCTGAATTTCAGAACAGAAAAATTGAGTTTATTCGGAACCTATAGCATTCGCCAGGACAGCAGGCGAAGAGTGAATTCAATTGAACGGCAAGAGTTAGACTCTTTCGGAAATACTACACTTTTTTATACCGAACACAATGTTTCGCCTGCCAAACCCCTTTCCCATATTGTTTCTGCAGGCTCAGAATATAAAATAAATGAGCATAACAGCATTGGTTTATCAGGCAATTATTCACACCGTGTTCTTACAAAAAATGATGTGGCAAATAAATTTTACTACGACAAAAATCATATACTCACCCAGCAATACGACAGGTTACGGTATGATCCTGAATATGAAATTGAAAAAGACGCAACTGCATTTTGGCAGCACAATTTTAAAAAAGAAGATCACGAGATAAGATTTGAATACAATAAAGCAGTATCAGATGAACTGGAAGATAACCATTACACCAATAAATACAGTTTTCCTGCAGTTGCATCTACATTTGATAATACATTGATTAAACAAACAAGCAAGGAAGATCATTTAACAATAGATTACTCAAACCCCCTGTCAGAAAATCAAAAGCTGGAGCTAGGGTATGATGGAACTTTCAGTAAACAGGACCCCGTTTTTTACGGTGAATATTTTGATGTATCGCAGCAGAAATTTGTAATGGATATGGTAACATCCAATAAATTTATTTACATCCAGCATCTCAATGCTTTGTATGGTACTTACCAGCGCAGCTATGGAGCTTTTGGTTATTCCCTGGGGTTAAGGGGTGAGCAAACCAATATACAGGCAAACCTTGTATCTAAAGATTCATCGCTAAACAATAGTTATTTTAAACTTTATCCAACTATTCACTTTGCTTACAAACTTAAAAATGGTGATATCCAGTTAAATTACAGCAGGCGTGTCCGCCGCCCCGAAGCTGATGATTTAAACCCGTTTCCCGAATACGCTGACCCAAGAAATTTAAGAGCCGGTAATCCGAAGTTATTACCTGAGATAATCAACTCGATCGAGTTTGGATATAAATGGCAAAACGATAAATATTCTTTTGTACCCAGCCTTTATTACCGTTATAAACAAAATGGCTTTACCCAGGTAATTACCAAGTTAAACGATTCTACTTTTTTAACTACCCAGCAAAACCTTTCCAATGATAAATCAGCAGGATTGGAACTTATATTTTCTGCAAAACCTGCCAAATTCATGTCGGCAAATCTTAGCTCTAATATTTTTTATAATACAATTGATGCATCAAATCTTGGATATACCGCAAAGAAATCAGTTGTTTCAATGAGCCTGAATTTCAACAGCACATTTGTTATCACAAAAAACACAATGCTTCAAATCAGCAGCAACTACCGCTCGGCACGGTTAACTGCCCAGGGAAAATCGTATGGCACATTTGTATTTAACAGTGGTATGCGACAGGATCTTTTTAAAAAGCAAGTCTCTGTTACGCTTACCGGTTCAGACCTATTTAAAACATTACGGGAGAAAAGAGAATTGAATACTTCGTTTTTAAAACAAACGTCAATTGGAAGACGTGATGCAAGAATAATTTATGTAGGCCTTGCTTACCATTTCGGAAAAACTTTCAAAAAACCCACTGAAGAAAAACTGCAGTTTGATAATAACTTATAAAACCCCTGGTTTCTGCGCTCGCTGAATTCTTTGCACTACCCATAGTGAGATACTAAGCCAGATAATACTTAAACAAAATCCTGCAATAACATCGCTGGCAAAATGTACATGCAGGTAAACCCTGCTTCCTGCAATACATACAGCAAGCAAAATGAAGATGACAGACAATATCCATTTCCAAAATTTTGGAAGATTAGATTTCCAAATGATATAACTGAATAAGCCAAAAAACGTGAAAGAGGAAAATGAATGGCCACTTGGATAACTATAGCCCATAACATCCGGTGTTAATGGCGTTAATGGACGATGGCGATGAAATATATTCTTTAAAATATAAAGCAAAACAATGCTGCTTAACCCTACTGCAGCCACGCTGATTGATTGCAGCTTGTTACGTTTGTAAAATAAAAAGAAAGCGCTAAGCAAAATATAGGCTGGCAAAAGAAATGTAGTGGAACCAAAAAAAGTAAAGAGCAACATTACCTTTGTTGTAAAAGGAGTTGTATACCGTGAAAGAATTTCGAATACCTTAAAATCAAAACCAGTTTCCTTCTCCAGCACTATTTCATCTGTCAGGCGCCAGAAAAGAAACACCGTTAATAAAAAAAATATGAGGGCGGCTAACAACCCGAGCGTTATTCTCTTTGCCTTTTTCTTTACCTGTTGTGTAGGTTGATCCACTTTTAATAAAAACTATAAGTTACGCCGGGTAATAATTTACCATACAATGGCTGGATATTAAATGAAAATGCGCCTTTCTTTTGTTTTACCGGTCTTTCGGGTTGTTTAATTTTCATATAACGGTGATAATTATGTACTACCTGTCTGCCGCTTAAAATACCTAATGCTGCTCCCACAAAAACATCTGTGGGCCAGTGTTTGGCTTCTGTCATTCGGCTTATGCCAACTACTGTTGCAAAGCTGTATGCAAAAACCGGTATCCAGGGATGGTGCCTGTATTCCATTGCGTAAACAGTAGCAGCAGCAAACACTGCTGTGGTATGACCTGAAGGAAACGAAGGATTTGAAGTACCTGTTGTTTGGGTAGAAAATTTATAAAATGGCCCATGAAAAGTAGGAGAGGCTACATTTGTTTTCGGATCAATATAATCAGGCCGCTGCCTGCTGGTTAAATACTTTAACACAGTTTCTATAGCGCCGGCAGTAAGATATGCCTGCGTAGCAAGAAAGGCTGTCGACTTTATTTTTTCATTTTTAAAAATAAATCCATAAGAAGTGAGAGCGGCTATAGTATATATCTCGTATAATCCGCCGAAGCTTGTCATAAAATTACTGGCTGATGAAACCGGTTTATTCCGGTCGGCAAGCCCTACAAAATATTTACTTACCGGCTTATCAGCAAATGATAAACCTAATGCTGCAGCGCCAAATATGGCAGCATGTGTCCAGTCTTTTTTTGTTGCATGAAAAGGATATGTAGCCTGCTGCTTAAAGTCATTGCCCAGTAAAACAAAATAATTACGAAAGGTAAATTTTGTTGAATCGTTATAAGCGCCTGGAGCGATATTAATATTCTTTTTCTGTTCCTGCGTTTCATTAACGTTTAAACTATCAAGCTTTTTTACAAGCGTATCTTTTTGCGAAAATGCAATAGCCGGAGTTAAAAATGTTATCAGAACTAATAATCTTAATCTGTATCTCATAATGGTGGATCTTATTTTTTTATTCTTTAACAATAAACATACCTCTTTTTATTTTTTAAGAATTGAGTAAGATAAATTTGAAGTAAAGAATACAAATCAATCTTTTTTTACAACAAGAACCTGGAATGAACCTGGAACGATTTTACGTCTCGCTTTTGGATTTTGAGGATCTGCAGGCTCAAAGTCTGCGGCAGGTAAAAAAAGTGTTTGCGTTTTTTCATCTATCGTAATTGTCCTGGCGCCCGCCTTTGTAGTTACTGTTTCCAATACTTTAAATTCATTGGCCGAAAGCTCTTTTATAACAGTGATATTGCCCTCACCGTTAGAGGTGAATATCAATTTATTTTTTTCATCAAATGCTACTCCATCACAACCATCGCCTATAGGCAATTTTTCAATTATTTTTCCATCGGCCGCGTCCATTACTATCAATTGTTTAGAATCTGAGCAGCTTGAAAATAACCTCCTGGTTTTTTTATCAAGTGCGAGACCGGTGGGGGCTTCGCCGGGTGAAAGAGACCAGCGGTTTTCAACTGTAAAAGTTTTGCAATTGATTACAATGATTTGGTTCTTGTCTTCCAGGTTCACATATAATTTTCCTTCACCATCTGAAGTACCTTCTTCCGGCTTTCCTCCAACATCAATAGTGGAAATTACTGTATTGGTTACGGGGTCTATTACAGAAAGATTTTTACTGCGGCCATTATTGGTAATTATTTTTTTAGAGTATGGCTCATAATAAATAGCATCCGGATTTTCGCCTGTGGAAATTTGGGTTAACACCTGGTTTGTTTTTAGATCAAACACAGTAACATTATTTAATCTTCCGTTACTGGTATATCCTTTACCCAGCTCATTGTCAAAAGCAATTCCATGAACGCCTGTCGTATTCAGGATTACGCCAATAGAATCTCCGGTTTTTTCATCCAGTATATTTACCTGGGTGCCATGTGACACGTAGAGTTTGTTATTATTGGTTACTATATAATCCCAGCCGCCACTGCTTGCAATATGAAATGTTTTTACAACATTATACCCTGTTTTATTTTGTGCAGATGCAGTATATAAAAACCCTACAAACAATAAAAAACTTATAGCCTTCTTTATCATATAAAAATATTTAGGCGACAAATTACTGCTGAAAACTGAAGAAATCCTGAAGTGTTTTGAATTATTTAATACCTCTTTATGTTCCACTAAAATTACAAGATGTTCAACATCTTTTCAGCCACATCCTTTCCTGAATTAAGTGCTCCTTCTACAGTGGCGTTAGAATTGTCATCCAGCGCTTCTCCTGCAAAAAATAAAGTGTTTGCAACAGGAGTGGCTAATATTTTTTTTGCAGCCGCTGATGCAATAGTGTTATAAGAGTATGCTCCTTTACTAAAAGGATCGGCCATCCAATCATGGATTAATGAAGCTTTAAGAAATTGCCGGAGAATTTTTATATCGATTGCAAAAATGGATGAAAGTGAAAGCAATGCCTGCTGTAAAATGAAATCATCATCTTCATTGGCTAATGCATTAGCTTTTGGACCTGCCAGCCAGCCTGTGAGTATTGGTGTTTTATCAGGCAATTGTGACCACCATGTAGGAATTTTTTCATCCGAAAATAGAAAGAACATGTTTTTTGCTCTCCTGTATTCTCCGGTTTCCCAAAAGGCATGTGTGAATTCCAGGACAATTTTTATTACACTGCCATAACCAATTTGTTTAGCGGCTTCACTAACCGTAGGCAATGAAGATTCAAAAGAAATGCCTGCGTCAATTTCTTCTCCTGTTAAAAAGGGCAGCGGTACAGTAATGATAACTTTATTGGAAAAAAAGGAATTATTGTCTTTGGTTATCACTTCTGCATAATCATCCTTCCAGTTTATTTTCTTTACAATAGTTGAGAGATGAATGCTGCATCCGTTTTGCAGGCAGGTATTTTTTAGATGATCAAGCAGGAGCTGATAGCCTCCTTCAATTCTATATTGTTCATCATCTTCTTTCTGCCAATCTTTTTTTAATGCCAATGAACTCGCATAGCTAATATCCGCAGCGTCATAACCTTCCATGTATTGCTGAAGTGATTTTTTCATTCCACTATATTTCTCATCCTTAAAATATGTGTTCATAAGTTCGGCAATACTTATATCATGGTTAAGTTCATTTAATTTTTTCATTAGCTGGTCTGCATGCTCAATAAAATCGTTCCTTCTTAAAAGTTTATCATTTTTCAGTTGCCACAATTCTCCATCCGTTTCATAATATTTTATCCCTGCTTCTTTCAGCAAACTTATAGTTACGGGCAGCTTGCCATGAATAAATTCTGCTCCTGCCTCCACAGGTTTTGAAAATCCATTTTTAATAAGCGTATGTACACGTCCGCCAATGCGGTTGCGGGCTTCAAGTATGCAGACTTTCTTTTTTGCCCGGGATACAATTTTTGCAGCCATTAAGCCTGCTGCGCCTGCACCAATTATTATTATGTCAAATTTTTCCATTGTTCGATATCGCTGCAATTGTTTTGCCAGAACATTTTCTGTTTATCTTCATGCATCAGTAATCAATCAAATAATATTTTGTTTAAAATTCACTATAACCATATTTAGGTAACAAATTTGATGAGAATATACAGATGATAAATATTAAATCTTAAAAATTACATTATGAAAATTTCAATGCTGCTTTTAACGCTATCCATTATTTGTCTGCAGGTAAAAAGCCAGGAAAAGGAAAGTGATAAAATCATGGCTGCCAACAAGGTTCTTGTTGAATTCAGTAACATGAAAGAAAAGATACCACAAAAACTTTTTAATGTAACTGAAGGTATAATCATTGTTCCCAAGCTGATAAATGCGGGGTTCGTTATTGCCGGTAAAAGGGGGAAGGGTATTGCAATGATCAAAAATGCTGATGGCACATGGAGCAACCCGGTATTTGTTACCATAACCGGTGGTAGTTTGGGGTTCCAGGCCGGCGTGCAATCCATTGACCTTGTATTAATTTTCAAGAGCAGGCAAACACTTGAAAAAATAGGGAATGGAAGTTTTACATTAGGCGGTGATGCTTCTGTTACTGCAGGGCCTGTGGGTAGAAACTCCAGCGCAAGCACTGATTATAAAATGGAAGCTGAAGTGTATTCTTATTCTAAATCAAAGGGGCTTTTTGCGGGGATAAGTATAAGCGGTTCTGCCCTGGATATTGATGAAAAAGCAAACACTGCTTTTTATGGAGAACAGGTTGATGCCAAAGCAATATTTGATGGTAATAAAAAATCATCTGCCGAAACGGTTGCTTTGAAACAAACATTATCAAACTTATTTAAATAAGGAATTTTAAATAAGAAATAAGAAAGTTGTACAGACTTCAATTTTCTTATTTCTTATTTAGTGACAAACATTTTGTCTTCTACCACTGCATCACGTTTGTAAATATCATCCCGGAAATTCAACAATCCATTTTCATCAACCCATGCCGTGTAATAGGTGATAAATACAGGCACCGGATCTTTTACTCTTACAAATTTTTCATTGCCGCTATTCATGGCTTCCATAATTTTTTCTGGTGGCCAGTTGCTGTCATCTTTTAAAAGATACTCAGCCATTCTTACCGGGTCACTAAGCCTGATACAGCCATGGCTATAAGCACGTTTATCTTTGGAAAACAGGCTTTTAGCAGGTGTGTCATGAAAATAAATATTAAAACTGTTTGGAAATAAGAATTTTACTTTGCCCAGGGAATTTTCACCACCCGGTCTTTGCCTGATGCCGCCATCTGGTGTTCTTTCCATATTATGGCTTTCTAAATAATTTGCATTCCTCGCTATAGAAGGTTCAATTTCTTTTTTTACAATGCTTGAGGGCACATTCCAGTAAGGACTGAATACAACTGTGCTTAATTTACCCGTAAACATCATCGTATTATGTCCTTCTTTGCCAACTACTACATCCATATCAAATACTTTATTTTTCCCATCAACAAAGTGCAGCACAAATTCAGGGATATTTACAAGGATAAGTTTGCCTTCGGGTTCCTGTGGCATCCAGCGCATGCGGTTCATATTTACTAATATCTGTTCTATTCTTTTTTGCACAGGAACATTCAGGTCTTTAAGCAATGTTGCAGTTATGATACCATCAGGCTTATAACCGAAAGTTTGTTGGGCACGTTTAATACCCATTACCAGTGTATCAGTAAAGGCCATGGATGTATCGCCGTAGGGCATATCTTCTGTAGCCTGCAATCTCTTTTTTAAAGCAGCAATAGCTGGTGAAGAAATTCCTTTTTTAAATTGTTTTGCATCTGCGGGAAGTTGCTGCCATCCTCCGTTCTTTGCTATTTCAACATATCTCCTGAGTTCTTCCTTAAGTAATTTGTATGCAGTGTTTACATCTTCAAAATATTTTTCGTCTTTATGTTTTTTGTTTAACAAAGAATCCGCTAACAGCATGGGGTCTTCTTTTTTAATAGGGATAAAGCGTTCCATTTCTTTGCGCTTTACATATCCTTTTTCATAAGCTCCTAATGTATGCCTGATAAAATGTTCAGTTAATGTGAGCTCAGTATTTATCATTGACTTATCCCTGGCACTTACTGCAAAACTTGAATCCTGCACAAGGTCATCCATTTTAGTTTGCAGCATTTTATTTTTTAACGATGTATCGCCAGCCGTGGTTTCATAATTATGTATGTTCCAGAATGTAAGACCCTGTTCGGTTAATCCATTTGATGAGAACCATGCAAACTGGTAATTGCGTGCATTGTAAAAACTTCTCATACGCCTGGACAATGAATCGGGTATTTTTTTGTCAGCGATAAATTTTTCTACAGCATTACTGTCAAGAAAAATATCATTATAGGCATTTTGAGGAGTAATGCTAAAATCACGTTTTGAAATCTTCTTATCTTTCTCAGGAGTATCATCATTTCCTGAACCGGTAACACTTTGACCGTTATTATTACACGAGATAAGAAGGCTGCAGATAATGACAGCAGAGGTAAATATTTTTTTCATATTCCTTCTATTTGCAAAAGGTATGCCTAAGGTTGTAATATTGCTGCTTACATTTTTTATCTTGCACGCATGAGAAAACCCGAAGATACATACCGGCATAAAGGGCTTAGAAAAAAACTGGTAGATTCAATAAGAGATAAAGGTATTACAGATGAAAAAGTACTGACGGCTATGATGAATATTCCCCGCCATTTCTTCCTGGATACGGCTTTACAGGATATTGCTTATGAGGACAGGGCATTCCCAATTGCTGAGGGGCAAACCATTTCACAACCGTACACAGTTGCTTACCAAACGCAATTACTGCAGGTTAAACAATATGATAAAGTTTTGGAGATTGGTACCGGCAGTGTTTACCAGGCAACAGTATTGGCAGAAATGGGAACGCAGGTATTTACTATCGAAAGGCAGAAGAAGCTTTATGAAAAGAATAAACATTTCATTTTTAAATCAAAATATCCCAATATAAAATTTTTTTATGGTGATGGCTTTGAAGGATTGCCCACTTATGCTCCGTTTGATAAAATAATCATAACTGCTGCGGCGCCGCATATTCCTCCTAAATTATTAGACCAATTAAAGAGCGGTGGTAAAATGGTTCTTCCTTTGGATGAAGGCGTTTACCAGCGAATGCTTCGGATAACAAAAAATGAAGACGGGAGTTATGAGGAAGAAGCATTTGAAAATTTTTCTTTTGTACCTATGCTTAAGGGAAAAAGTTGATGTATATTTTTTTGCAATGCCCATATTATTATTAATCATCATCTATTTAATTTTTGCATTTTATTTAGCTGATTATAATAGAAGAAAAACTACCTTCACCAAGACCTGAAATTCACTATTAATAAGGTTTTTTCTCGAGCATGAAACAAAATACATTTATCCATTTATCAGAACCCGAGCCCCACCAGACAAGAACGAAAGAGATACTGAAAAATCATCCTGATGTAAGAACATTAATAGGAAAAAATCCTGCTTCCTTTTTTATTATTATTGCTGTTGTTGCTCTTCAAATTACAGCATCTATATTGCTTTCGTCACAACCATGGTGGCTGGTAATAATTGTTGCTTATTTTTTTGGTGCTTTTGCAAGTCATGCTTTATTTGTGATGATACATGAATGCTCACATAAGCTTGTTTTTAAAGCGCCTGCTGCAAATATTTTAGCAGGCATCATTGCTAACATACCACAGGTATTTCCAAGTTCTATATCTTTCAGCAGGTATCATTTAAAACATCATTCTTTCCAGGGAGTTCATGAATTAGACGGCGACCTTCCAAATAAATGGGAAGCAAAACTTATTAATAATTATTTTATTGGCAAAATAATATGGCTTTTATTGTACCCTTTATTCCAACTATTCCGCCTATCACGATTAAAAGAAATTAAAACATTTGATAAGTGGATGCTGCTTAATTATGCAGTGCAAATAATTTTTGTTACCTGTATCATATATTTTTTTGGAGCAAAATCAATTGTTTACCTGGTCCTTAGTCTTTTCTTTTCAGTAGGGCTGCATCCTTTAGGGGCAAGATGGATACAGGAACATTATGTAGTTCATGAAAAGCAGGAAACCTATTCTTACTATGGCATTCTGAATAAATTAGCTTTTAATGTAGGGTATCATAATGAGCATCATGATTTTCCATCAATTCCCTGGAATAGACTTCCCCGGCTAAAATACAAGGCTACGTCATATTATGATTCGCTGATTTCACACCCTTCATGGACAAAACTTTTTTTCCGGTTTTTATTTGACAGGGAAATATCATTGTATTCAAGAATTACAAGAAGCAACCGCGGTAAACTTAAAGTAATAGATGAGATAACAATGAATTAAACAGGCTAATAATTATTCCTTAATAAGATATAAAATTTGTTTAATCTCCTTTCTTAATAATTTTTGCAGCTATCAATGCAGCATATTGCTTTGTATAAAAAATAGCTGCAAAAATATACCATCGAAAATCAGGATAGAACTTTTTCATAAACTGTGCATGATTTTTTATCCCTGTTAGCTTTACCTGTCGCAGTCTATCTTTTGATGTACTTCCTTTGTGAATGTGCATCACTTTCGCTTCAGGCAAAAAATGAATTTCATAACCCAGGTTTTTAAAATGCCAGCACCAAAGAACATCTTCTACATACATAAAAAAATCTGCAGGAAGTTTATTGCCGGGCAGTTGATTTATTATTTTTCCTGGAAAGAACATATAGGTTCCCCAAACCCAGTCGCATTTCATAATACTTTTATGGTCAAAATAATGATGAAGCATTAATTCTTCCCGCTTTCTTTTTGGAAGCAGGAGATAAAATGGAAATACTTCCAGCAGTTCCCAGCTTATAGTGCGGAATCTTCTGCAATTGTATTGTATCCTTCCATCGGGATAAGATAATTGTGCAGTTGTCATGCCCACTTCAGGATGTTGCTGCATATAGTCATAACAAATTTTTGGAGCATTGTTTAGTAATTCAGTATCACTGTTAAGCAATAAAATATATTCGCCTGCAGCTTTTGCAATGCCGATATTATTACCTCCTGTAAAGCCTGTATTTTCGGCACTGATGATCAATTTAATATCGGGAAAGTGTTTTAAAAATAAATTAGGGTCACGTTCAGAAGAATCATTGTCTACCAGGATAATTTCATAAGTAAGCCCCTGTAGCTTTTCCTTTATTGACTGCATACAATTACAGGTGAGTTGAAAAGTATTGTAATTGATAATGATAATTGATAGCTGCATCCGCTTAATAAACTTTATAAAAGAATGGTTTATTTAAAAGAATTCTAAAGAAATATTTTATGATATAGCCCGCATTTTTAATATAGCCTGAAACATTTGCCCATTTGTATTTTGCATTCTTTCCTTTAATTATTTTCTCTATCAATAAGCCAATCACAAAAACAGGAATTTCTATTATAAAGAAAAAGCACACCAGCAGGTAATAAAATACGCCAAACTGTTTTCTTATACGCAACAGTGCTGATATAATTATTTGCCGTGCTTTTTTGCTCCAAAGATTTTTACTGTTGTCATTATCAGTGTTGTAATAGTCGCTGCTGGTTCCCCCGCCTATATGAACAACTTTTGGTTTTTCGAACAAATAAAGTTTACCATGTTTTCCCAGGCGGCTGCACCATTCAATTTCCTCGGCATACATAAAAAAATCTTCATCAAATAATCCTGATTTTTCCAGCACATCTTTTTTTACCATAATAAACGCCCCGACTATCCAATCCACCTCCTGTTCAGCAGATACACTTTTTACGCTGGGGATTTTTGTCTTCAGTTTATATCCCATAAATCTTATAAAACGTCCCAGGTAGGGCAGGGGAAGTAAAACATTCAATCCGCCCTTTTTAAAATAAGCTCCTGATATTTGATGTGTTCCGTCAGGATTTAATAACTGTACACCACAGGCAACAGCATCAGCTTTTGTTTTGCAGAGATCAATTGTTTTATCCAAAGCATTTTCTAAAACAAGTGTATCAGCATTCAGCACTAAAATATAATTTCCTTTTGCTTCTCTAATACCAATATTGTTGGCTCTTGCAAAACCGGCATTGTACCCGGATTGTATCCATGTAACATCGGGAAATGCCCTGCGAATTTTTGACTCACTTTCATCTTCTGAATTATTATCAACTACAATTATTTCAAAAATATATTTCTGCGTTTCATTATAGATACTCTGGATACAGGCCAGTACATGATTTGCCGATTTATAATTGATTATTATAATTGATAGATCCATACTGAAAGTTAAGGTGAATGGAGTGGCATATTTTAAGTGCCTGACACCCGTTTCAATTCTTTTTTTCGAAAGCTCATGTAAATACCGCCGATAAGGAAAAGATATAATAAAATATTCCCGATGGTTGCCATTGTATAACCCGTTTTATACGATGCCGGTTCAAATTTAAAAGTGATAATATGATGACCTGCAGATACCGGCATGCCACGCAGTAAATAGTTCACTTTATAGTAAGGGGTTTTCTTTCCATCAATGTATGCATTCCATCCTGCGCTGTAATATATTTCGCTGAACACAGCAAACTGGTCACTCTTTGCATCACTCACATATTCTATTTCATCATTAGTATATTTTGTTAATTTAATTTTTGCAGAAGAATCAAAACTCAATTGCGGAATATTTGCATTCTGTGCTTTATCAATAAATGCAGTTTGTGCAGGATCAAAATTATCCAGCGCTTTTATTTCTTCTACAGGGCCATTCACAGTTTGTAAATTTTTTACAAACCATGCTGCACCCATTGCACTGTCATTTTTAGAAACAGAAACATTCCCGGTTTTTTGATCGGGGATTAAAAAATATTTTGTATCAAGCATATCAAGTACAGCCATGTTCATGGGATTTTTAGAAAGCTGGTTCTCAATAAGATCCTGGTATAGCCTGAGCTTTGCAGCATGGTAGCCGCCGATAGAGCGATGCCAGTAAGATGTTTTTGATTCATTAAAACGATCCTGTGATAAATTATAAACACGGTAATGCGGGTCCTTATCCTGCAATATCAATGCATCGGCTTGTGAAGGTTTAAAATTGGTTTCAGTATAGCTATCGCTCTCAATATAATTATCTTCTCCTAAATATTTTTTGCCTGTGATGAAAAGATCGCCGGTACTTATCACAATGAGAATTATCACAACAGCAAGTGATGATATTATTTTTCTTCTTCTTAAATATAAAAGCGCTGCCAGTAAAACTGCGAATCCGAGTACACGGAGTAGATCGCTGCTGAACATTTCTTTCCGGTCCGCCATCATTCCGCTGATTACCATGCGGCCTATTTGGTCGCCGCCCTGTGCGCCACTATAAGCCGCAGTAATTTCTTTATCAATAGGAGCTGAATAATCATTCATTAAATAAACCAGGCCAAGCAATACGATCAATCCTCCTAAAGAATATAATATCTTTTTAAAATTTTTGTTAAGAAACTCTTCTGTGTTCTCTGTAAATAAAATTTGTTGAAGGCACAAAACCGCTAATATAGGCACGAGAAATTGTGCAATCACCATTGCCATCGACGGCGCTCTGAATTTATCATATAGTGGTAAAATATTGAAGAGGAAATTGTTGAAAGAAGGAAAGTACTGACCCCATGACATAAATATTCCGAATAGCACAGCTGCCAGTAACCACCATTTATGATATGATCTTAAAACTACCGCTCCCACAACAAAAAGTAAACATACCAGCACACCTAAATAAGGAGGGCCTGATGTGGTTTCTGATGAACTTGACATACCGCCCCAATATTTAGGTAATGATGTTGCAATCTGCATTGCATTTGTTTCGGGAACGTTATTATCAACAAGCTTTTTTACAACATTTGAATTTTCATCCAGGGTTTGAGAACTGCTTCCACCATATGCATTGGGCATTAATAAGACAACCGTTTCACCCTTTCCTAAACTCCATCTAAAGGCATAATCCCTGTCTAATCCTGTAGTTTTTTTCTGAACAGCTGCGCCACTTTCAGAAGTCTCTAAAGTTTTTCCACCCCGCATGGTATACTTTGCATAATCATACGTGGTAAGAAAAGTAACACCAGCATTGCAAATACCTATAATTGCACCTACAGTCGCCAATGATAATGCAATGGCGAGGTGTTTCCATTCTTTATTTTGTACCCATTTTATAACGTAGCTAACTGTCATAAATGCTATAGCGATAAACAGGTAATAATTTATTTGTGGATGGTTGGAGGTTACTTCCATAGTAGCAAAGAGTGCTGTAACAGCAAGCCCTATCCAATATTTTTTTTCATACAGCCAAACCAGCCCGGCGAGTAATGCCGGTGCATAAGCAATGGCCATCATCTTTGTTTCGTGCCCTGCGCTGATTATAACAGGGTCGTAAGTTGAATAGGCGAATGCCAGCGCTCCAAATATCCCAACGAAAGGGTTTGCTCTAAAAGCAATACATAAAAGATAAAAGCAAAGACAGGCGAGAAAGAAAAAGTTAGCTGGCTTTGGCAAACCAAGTGCAAGAATTTTATTGAAATTCAATAAGTAATTGGGTCCTTCAATGCGTACCTGGTAATTAGGCATCCCACTAAATAAGTTGGTATTCCATAAAGGGAAATGCCCCGTAGCTTGCCTGTAATCCTCTGCATTTTTAACCATTCCATTCACGCTCACAATATCATGTTGCTGTAAAACTTTGCCTTCGAAAGCAGGCTTACAAAACAGGATAGAGACAATTACAAATGTGGCAATTGCAATTAAATGGGGCAGCAGTTTTTTAAGATCGATCTTCATGAATATTATTTTCAGTAATGAGCGGCAATTTAAAGTTATTTTAGTGATTGTGATAATATATAGGCTATTGCCTGCTTACTTTGGGATAAATTTTAGAATATTGCTTTAGAGATAACTATTGAGCTTATGCGTTTATTTAATTTTTTATCAAAATTTACATTCATCTGTAATATAGCCTTTCTCTTATTTGTCTTTTTCCGGTGGATGGAAATGAAAAAACCTGTTAATGGCGCCGCTGATAGAGTTATTGCTGTTCCTTTTTTTAAAGACCTGGTAATTACTTTGGGTGTTTGTGGCATTGTTATTAACCTGCTGATGAATATTTTTTATTTTCTTTTTTTAATAAGAGGGAAAATAAAGAACATGCCTCTATGGCTGCCGGTAGTTAATTTTATATTTCTCATTTTACAGGTATTTTATTTCTTCTTTTATTAATTGTCAAATATGATACATTCCATTTTAAAAGATAAGGCTACAAAATTGTTTGTTTTCTTCTCTGCATTTTTTGTTGCCAATGCTTTAATAGCTGAATGTATCGGGGGTAAAATATTTTCGCTGGAAAAAGTTTTTGGATTTAATCCTTCACACTTTAGTTTGTTTGGCCAAAAAGATTTGGCGTTTAATTTAACCTGTGGTGTATTGCTCTGGCCTTTGGAATTTGTAATGACAGATATAGTTAATGAGTATTATGGCCCTAAAGCAGTGAGAAGGATATCCTATACTGCCGTGGCTTTGATAGCCTACGCATTTTTAATGTTCTATCTCGCCATACATATTCCTCCGGCAGATTTCTGGATAACCAGTGGTACAGGCAGTGGCGTGCCTGATATGCCAAATGCTTTCAATGCAATATTCGGGCAGGGTATGTGGATCATCTTTGGAAGCCTTGTAGCTTTTTTAGTTAGCCAGGTTGTTGATGTAACCATATTTCATAAAATAAAAAGAATGACAGGAGAAAAGAAAGTATGGCTGAGGGCAACTGGCTCTACTTTAATTTCTCAACTCGTGGATAGCTTTATTGTTTTATTTATTGCATTTAAATTAGGAAAGGGGTGGAGCTGGCAACTGGTGCTTGCTATTTGTTTGGTAAACTATGCGTATAAATTTACGATGGCAATCATTTTAACGCCTGTAATTTATTTTGTTGAGCATCGTATTGATAAATATTTAGGTAAAGACAAAGCCCGGCAAATGAAACTGGCAGCAATGGGGCAGGCAGATGATGGTTTTGAAAATATTCCAGCTGCAGGATAGTTAGCAATTGGCAATAAACAATTATTACCGTAGTGTTAGCAATATCCTTTGAGCATATTAACAACAAACTTATCGATCGGTAGTGTTACTGAATTTGCTGAAAATGAGTCCCAGTCAATAAAGCGGAAGGTTTCTATTTCATTTTCTTTTGCGTAGATAGCCAGTTCACGTTCGTCAAAATCAAATTCCTTTGTTCTTAAGGGTGCTTTAATTTCTTCTAAGGCCTTTACATAATAATAAATGGAAACTATCTGGTGGTCAGGGTTGAAAGCACTTCGCTGGTAAAAATCAGTTGTATAGATATGATCGCCTATCTCAACATTCAGATCCATTTCTTCTTTGAATTCTCTTTTAAGGCAATCTCTTGCTCCTTCTCCAAACTCTAAACCACCGCCGGGAAATTTTGTATAGTAGTTGCCTCTTATAAATTCATCAGCAACCAATACCTGTTTCTGTTCATTAATAAGAATCCCGTAAACACGAATATTGAACATAACTTTAAATTATTAGGGAGTGCCATCCTGAGCCCCGACGAAGGATTGCTGAGCTAAGAATTAATGTTCAAGATTAGTTACATTGCTCAGCAACCCTTCGCCAGGCTCAGGGTGACAAGCTCTTTTTAATTTGGTACTTTTACCTCTCCTTTAAAAACAAAATCTGCCGGACCATTAAGCCATATATTTTCAAAATGCTCGTCGTCTTTTTTATCAAATTCAACACTTAAATTTCCGCCCAAAGTTTTTACTTCTACACGGTTAAAGCCATTATCATTATGTGCAGAAACCAATGCTGATGCAGTTACGCCGGTTCCGCAGCTTAATGTTTCATCTTCCACGCCACGCTCATACGTACGCACATAAATTTTATCTTCCTCCATGGTCTCCACAAAATTTACATTGATACCTTCTTTCTCAAACTCCTTACTGTTGCGGATCATTTTGCCACCGGTTCTAACATCCATCAGCGCAACATCGCTTATATGTTTTACATAATGCGGTGAACCGGTATTTAAAATAAAATGGTTAGTACGAGCCTCCACATTGTTTACATTATTCATTTTTAATCTCACAATTCCATCCAGCTCAATCTCCGCTTCGTGCTTACCATCTGACGCTAAAAAATAATAATTATTCTTATGCATGCCAATGCTGTTTGCAAATTTTACAATGCACCTGGCCCCATTTCCGCACATACTTCCTTCTGCCCCGTCTGAATTATAATATTTCATTTCAAAGTCATATCCTTCTTTAAGATTTAAAAGCATCAGCCCATCTGCACCAATTCCAAAATGCCTGTCGCAGATAAAGGCAACCTGTGTTTGCGTTAAGTTATCATACTCGTTTTTCCTGTTGTCAAGCAAAATAAAATCATTGCCGCAACCCTGGTATTTATAAAATTCTATTTTCATTTTAAATATTTGAATCGGCAATTATGCTTAATGATCGTTTAATTAAATTCTCTACAGCCAATGCACCATCTTTTGAAAATTCTTTACTGATACGGTTGGCCACAATAGCATTCAGGCTTACACAGTGATGTCCTAACGTTTTACCCAGGCCATAAATTGCGGAGCTTTCCATTTCAAAGTTAGAGATGCGGTGATGGCCAAAGTGAAAAGTTGAAAGCATATCTACCAATTGGGGATAGGCAAGTCCCAGCCGTAATATCCTTCCCTGTGGACCATAAAAACCCGGACAGGTAACCGTTATCCCCTGGTGATAGCCATCTACAAAATGTTTTAACAGAGAAGCGCTCGCCATATATATATAAGGACCAACATTGCCGGCAGTTAGTTGCGTATGTGTTTTAAAAGCATGGATAATTTGTTTTTCTTCTTCATTATTTTCTGTGCGGTAAAAATTCATAAGATTATCTAACCCTAATCCATGAGTGCCTGCCACAAAACTATCTACCGGTATTTCTTTCTGCAACGAACCCGAAGTGCCGAAGCGAAAAATATTTAATGAGGTAAGCTCTGATTTTATAGTTCTGGTTTCAAAATCAATATTTGCTAAGGCATCCAACTCATTTAAAACAATGTCAATATTATCAGGACCAATACCCGTGCTTACTACGGTAATTCTTTTCTTGCCGAGATATCCTGTGTGGGTATTGAATTCCCTGTGAGAAAGTTTGAATTCTATCTTGTCAAAATGTTTGCTTACTTCTTTAACCCGGTTAGGGTCGCCAACGGTAATGATGTTAGTTGCAATTTCTTCCGGCCTTGCATCCAAATGATAAATAGCACCCCTGTCGTTTATTATAAGTTCCGATTCCGCAATTCTCTGCATAGTAAAAAAGTTTATTAACGAATGAAGGTATAAAATTCGCACAATTCGTTTTAATTAGTGTAATTCGTGTAAACAATTGGTGTTTTTAATTTATTTTTGCCCGCATTAAATGGTCCTGTGGCCGAGTGGCTAGGCAGAGCTCTGCAAAAGCTTCTACATCGGTTCGAATCCGGTCAGGACCTCACAAACCACCAGACCTTGAAGGTTTCAAAACTTTCAAGGTCTTTAAATTTTATTATGACTTTAAAGATTATTAAATGGATCGGGCTAACTGCATGTGTTGTTTTAATAATCGCCTGTTTTCTTCCCTGGACATACCATGCCGATATAAATAAAACATTCACAGGTTTATTCTCTGAACAAAATATGTATGGGAGACCGGGAAAATTCCTGATCTTTTATGCAGTTGTCTCCGCCATATTGATCTTACTTCAAAAAGTGTGGGCTAAGCGGGTGCATTTATTTTTTGCTGCATTAACGCTTGGATATGCTGTTAAGACGTACGTTCTTTTTACTTCCTGCTACAATGCTTACTGTCCGGATAAAAAATATGGGATCTGGTTAATGATGGGATGTTGTGTTGTTATTTTGGTGGCGGCGATTTTCCCGGATATGAAATTAAAGAAGAGCAATAGTAATATCTCCGGCTAATAAAAAATTATCCTCTTACGTCCGGCCTTTTTCAATTGTAATAATTAGCTTTAGTAACTAAACTAATTTTTATGTCAGTTGATAGAACTAAAATAGAAGCGTACTTCCAAACCCACGATGTTGCCTATGTAGCAGAAGATGGCGTTTTTAAAAATCTCACCACAGGTGAAGAGGTGAAAGGCCGTGAAGCTATTTCGGGAATGCTCAACCACATTTATCATGTTGCCTTTGATGCCCGGGCTGAAATAGTTAATACAATAGTATGTGGCAATAAAGCGGTGCTGGAAGCAACTTTTACAGGTAAGCACATCGGCGAATTCGCAGGCATGGCAGCCACAGGAAAAGATGTAAAGGTTCCCTTATGCGTTACGTACGATCTTGATGATGATGGCTTAATAAAAGAAGCCCGGATATATATGTTAGCCAGCGTGATGATGCAGCAATTACAGTAGGCCTCCCCTAAATCCCCTCCCATAGAGGGGACTTACCATCTCACAATGCCGTCTTAACTTCTTTGAAGTACATTATTGAATTGCAAAGTGGCACAAAAAAATCCCTGGCTTTCTTCAATTAAATTATAACCTATAAAATATTATAAACGGCCCAATGTGCTGTTAGCAAGTCTCCCCTGTGGGGGGAGATTTAGAGGGGGCTTTTAAAACTATCCTTTAGCGTCACCGTTCTGTTAAACACCAGCTTCTCTTTTGTTGATTCTTTATCCAAATAAAAATATCCCTTGCGAATAAACTGGTAAGATGTATTTGGTTGTGCATCCTTTAAAGATGGCTCCATGTATGCAGTAATAATTTGTAACGAATCAGGGTTGATATAATCTTTAAAATCGCCTTCCTCACTTTGAGGATCTTCAACTTTAAAAAGCCTGTCGTACAAACGCAGCTCAGCAGTTGCAGCATGGGGAATGCTTACCCAGTGAATAGTTCCTTTAACCTTAATGCCCGAAGTATCATTGCCGCTATGGCTTCCGGGAATATAACTGCAACGCAATTCTGTAATATTTCCTGCAGCATCTTTAACCACCTCATCACACTTAATAATGTAAGCGCCTTTCAACCGCACCATTCCACCCGGGAATAACCTAAAGAATTTCTTCGGCGGGTTCTCCATAAAATCTTCCTGCTCTATATAAAGCTCTTTACTAAACGGAACTTTCCTTGCATCATTCTTATCGTCTGTGGGGTTATCATCAATCTCTAACATCTCTCCGCCACTCACAACTGACGACTCACTACTCACATAGTTAGTTATAACGATCTTCAGCGGCTCCATCACCACCATCCTCCTCAATGCTTTTTTATTCAGGTCTTCCCTAACGCAGGCTTCTAATAAACTCAGGTCAGAAACATTATCTCTCTTGGCAATGCCAACCCGGTCGCAGAAATCCCTTATGCTTTCAGGAGTGTAGCCTCTTCGCCTGTATCCGCTTATCGTCGGCATTCTCGGGTCATCCCAACCATTCACATGTTTTTCATTCACCAGTTGCAGCAGCTTGCGCTTGCTCATAACCGTGTAACTCAAATTGCGGCGGGCAAACTCATATTGCTTGCTGGGAAATATTTCCAGCTTCTCAATGAACCAATCGTACAACTCACGGTGGGGGACAAACTCCAATGTACAAATGCTGTGTGTTACTTCTTCTATCGAATCACTCTGGCCATGGGCAAAATCATACAAAGGATAAATGCACCAGGCATCACCGGTGCGGTGATGATGAGCATGCTTAATCCTATACATCACGGGGTCTCTCATCAGCATGTTCACATGACTCATATCTATCTTTGCACGCAGCACCCTTTCACCATCTTTATATTTTGCTGCTTTCATTTCTTCAAACAGTTGCAGGTTCTCTTTAATGCTGCGGCTGCGAAATTTACTGTCAACACCCGGCTCAGTAGGCGTACCTTTTTCTTTTGCCATCACATCAGCGCTGTTGTCATCCACATAAGCAAGACCTTTATTTATAAGCTTTACCGCAAACCCGTACAGCGTATCAAAATAATCCGATGCATACAATTCATTCTTCCACTCAAAGCCCAGCCAGCGCACATCATCCTTAATGCTCTCCACGTATTCCGTTTCTTCCGTTACGGGGTTGGTATCATCAAAGCGAAGGTTGGTATAGCCGCCAAATTTTTTGCTCAGCCCAAAGTTGAGGCAAATGCTGGTAGCATGCCCCATGTGCAGGTAGCCATTAGGCTCCGGCGGAAAACGTGTAACAATGGTTTTGTATTTCCCCGCCTTTAAGTCCTCTTCAATAATTTCCTCAATAAAGTTTAAGCTTTTCTCTTCCATGCCGCAAAGATAAGAAGGGGCTGTGAGCATTGGAACTTTATGAGCTTTAGTTCCGGCTAATCGCTGCAAGTACGGCACAGAAGCCATTGCACAAAAGCTTCACCGGGCTTTTCGCTTTTATCCGGCAGCCTTTAATCTAAGAAGTAATTGATAGAAGTACTTAATAAGGCTATAAGAGAATATTTTTTATTCTTTTCATCAAATCGACCCACGTCTGTTCCCTTTCAAATTCTGACATTTGAATTATGGAGTTTGATGGAGAATTTATAGCTTGATATTTGTTTATTTCTGGGTATTCACTGAATAGGCAAGGCTTCAATATAACAGACAAGATTGTCGTACCTTTTTTTTCTGCAGCATCTAATAAAATCGGCAATTCGTTTTTTTCAATAAAATCTGAATTAAAAAAATCTGCGGAAATTAATAAAATTGCAATTTTGCAACTCTCTAATGCCGTCTTAATCTTTTTCTCCCATTCCTCTCCCGCTAATATTTTAGTGTCATCCCAAAAACTAATTTTATTAATAAAAGGCTTAAAATGTTTTTTTAAATCAGTTAAAAAAAATTTGTCGTAATGGCTGTAACTTATAAAAACTTCACTCATTGTCACTATAGTTTAGAGGTTCATTTTCTACTACTGAATTTTCAGCTAATTCTTTTACCTGAATTATGTATGCGTCAATTGAGCTTTTAAGTTGATGCATAGTATCTGTTAGGGCCTCATCAATTTTTTCTTTGTCAGAAAAAATCGGCTTCCCATTAAATAAAATCGGTTTAATTTTTAAAATCGTTGATTTCCAATTACACTCCCTGATGATAATTGGAATTACCAAACATGATTTTGTTTCAAAACGGTCTAGGGCTTTGGCAAGCTCAACCTCATAATTCAATTCAGAATTCAAATAATCTGGACTTAATAAAACGACAATAACATTGGCTGTATCTAATCTGTCTCGGATATAGTTCCTTTCATTTTCTCCTGAATTTACTTTTGCTCTATCTGAAATTTTTAAAAAACCGCTTCTCTCGAAAGTTCTTAAATGTTTATGCAATTCTGTTTTCAGAAATTTATCCTCATCATTATACGAAATATACAAATCTAGACTGGTTTTGAGTCCTTGAAATCTATTACCTAACACGTCGTCGATCAAAGACGATATTTTTACCATAAGTAAACTTTCCTTGCATCTGTCTTCAAAAATCCTATTTGATAAATATTTTTTTAAACTGTTATATTCAAAGTAATATGGATTGGAAGATTTTACACAATTATTGCAATTACATGGAATTAATTTTGCGACCTTTAAATTCGTGTAGGTAAGATGAATTTTATCAATTGAGTCAAGAATTATTGCCAGAAATTCCTTTTTATTTTTTCCACTGATTCTTATTTTAATTTCCTTTTTGCCATATGTTTCAATAACTTCTGCAAATGTTTCTTCTCTTTCAAGAATAACACCTTCTCTCCAAACCTTTCTTTGAGATGATATATAATAGTGCATTCGTACTATAAATCTTGTAATTAGCCCTTTAGGCATAAACTCATAATCATATTTTAAATGAAGGTTATCTTGATTCGTCCATTGGTATGAAGGCTTATCTCTTTGTAATAATTGAGCTGCGATGAATGTCTCCGAGTTTTCTAATTGATAACAAAGTTCGAATTTTATCATTAATGAGATTAGCTCCTCATGCATGTCAGAATAAATTGATTGATTCCATATTTCCATCAAATCTTTGCGGGAGAAATATCCATTACTAGTAATTACTTTTTCATTATCTAAAACTTTATATACTGCTTCTGTACCCCAATCCGGCTTAAGAATTATCCATCTTTTAAGTACAGCATTGTCCTTAAAGTGTAGGAATACACCCAAGTCATGGAAGTAATCACTTAAAAAAGATGCCCTTTCTTTTTCAGGCATTCCTTTTTCTTTGCAAATATTTAAATAATCTATTTCGCTTATGTATGGAGATAATAATGAGCGAGCTTCTAGGGCTTTTCTTATATCTACCCAAATCTTTGGCAATTCGGCTCCTATATGAGGCAGATCTATAACTTGACTTTCTATCTCTCTAATTAAACTTCTTAATCTATTCTTATTAGTTGCTACGTTAAACGAAATTATTTTTTGAACAGTTTTAAATCTCTCTTTTATTCCAGCCTCATTAATATCCTTTTTTCTATCCTGTTTCTCGTTTTGTACAATTAGGAGAGGACTATTTCCACTTAATAATTCAATTGTTTGAAGCCAATAATTAAAATCAGTGTTTTCATCTCGATTATCCGATAATAAAATATATAGTGAGCGTTTAGTTAGAAAAAATTGATGAGTAGCATGATATATTTCTTGACCTCCAAAATCCCAAATATTAACCCTGAAATCATTCCTTTCTGGGGTTTGAAAATAATAAGGTTTGATTTCTATACCTTTTGTGGAAGGTTCATAAATATTTAGATAATAATCTTCATTTAATATCTTATTCATTAATGTTGTCTTTCCAGCTCCTGGCTCACCAACAATTAATAATTTAGCCTCGTATAATTTTTCTGTGCCATGTGAACTTTCCAAAAAATAATTTAGCACAGCCGCTGTTCCTCTAGAGTATACTTCCATTGGTGGATCTACTATAGGGTTGTTTTCAATATTAATATTAGGGATAGAAAAAAACCAAGATGGTATTCTTTCGATATTATTATTATCGACGGAAATAAATATTAAATTTTTCAGTTCTCTTATTTCATATGGGATTTCATCAAATTGATTATTGCGAACGTTAATTGATATAAGATTTTGAAGGTTTCCAAGCCCATGAAACAGGGCTTTCAGTTTATTACTTCTTGCATCTAAAACTTTGAGCTCCGTAAATTCTTGAAACCAATCTGGCAACTTTTCAAGATTATTACTGCTGATATTTATACTTTCTAGGGCTTTTAGTTCTCGTAGCTTTTCGGGAATTTCACTAAGTCCTAAGCAGGTTAAGTCGATTGTATCTTTTTTATTATGAATAGCATGTTCAATCTTCTCTATAGCGGTTTTATTATAATCCATAACGATAAAATCCAGACAGAGCGTCTTTTTTATTTTCTTGTCTGTAGTATCTTAAAAATAAGGAAAGTTTTATCATGTAGCTTTCAATTACTTTTTTCAGCCATTGTAGGTGTTCCCCTTCAACCGGTAAGAGCCGCCGTCGGGTCTTTAACCAACGGCAAACAGCATAAAGTTTATTAGCGGCGAAGCCAACCGAAACTTTCGTAAAGCCAGCTTAATAGTTTAGATCATATGTATATATTCCTATTGATATTTAAACCATTTCTATACAAGAAGGTGCGTATATTTATGAGTTGTGCGTCATTTACGGTGACACTTCACGAAAACAAAACTTCGTATTGTAATGAGTAAATCAACCAAGGATTTTGACTTTGAATTAGACCTGATGTTTTCGGGACAAAAAAATCCTGTTGAAGCATTTGGACAGATTGCCAAAATGTATGAAAAGCTGTTGTCTATTGACCAGCAAATTCTTTATAACATTTTGCCAAGTGCTAAATTGGAGTATGAACTCGTTGACTTAGAATATTCTTCAATAAAATCTAAGGTCAATCAGATTTTAAGATCAATTCCAGATGACGTTTTAAAAGATATATTAAATCCAGTAAAGCTATTTGGACATCTTTTGGTTTACATTAAGAAACGGCTTATAAAAGCAACCGAGACTAATGAAGTGCAATCTGTTGAGAGTTTGCAAAAAGTTACTAATGACATAAACAAGGAAATTAAAAAACTACCATCAACGACAGTAATCATTTTAGAAATCAATAATTATTTTGTTTTAAATGCAATCAATGAACTTGGGATCGAAGGTCGCAAATTAAAAAAGGAAGAATACTTTGAGTATAAATCAAAAGCGGGAAATGCAAGGATTGGCAATAATAGTTCAGTGAATATGGCTAAGCTACTTTATGAACTTGGCGGACAAACCTTGGAACAACAGAGAATTGAAACGTTAAAGGTTAAATCACTTGATTTGCTTTCAGACAAAGCAAGTTGGAAACTTATAAGACAAGGAAAACAAATCGAAATCAAAATACTTCACAAACAGTGGCTTGACGATTATCATAACCGAAAAATCATTATTCAACCTAATGACTATTTAAAAGTTGATTTGAAAATAATATATACCACAAATTCGAATTCCTTGAAGCCAATAGTTAGTTACGAGGCTTTAGAAGTACTCGAGGTAATACCACCCGAAAGAATAGAAAATAATAACCAAAACAATCTTTTCGATAATTAAAATGAGAAAATTTCTCTATAAATTAATTTTAGGCAAAAAGGAATACAATATTCCGCTGCCATACCCACGCTATCCTTAGTATCATAAAATAATAAAAGTGCTGCTGTCCGTAGTTTGTAACTACGGATTTATAAGTACGCTAAACAGAAACATTGCCGCAAACTTGCGCCAGGGAATGTTAGTTTGGTAAGAGAACTTCTTATATTTATGAGTGGCTGCAATTTAAGGGCACACTATTTACCAAAATTAAAAAGTAAAAATGAGAAAGACATTTCAAGTAATTCTTCCAATGCAATTCCTAATATTGTCCCTGATGTTTTCAATATTTCCCTCTCATGCCAATTCGCAAAGTAACACAGCTTCAGCTACCCGTGATACTTTCAATATAGGGTTTGCTGTCTACACGAAAGGTGCCACACCTGGAACACTAAACGGTATATGGAATTACGCAAACGTTTGGAGTGGAAAAGGGAAAGCTACTGGTGTAAGCAAGGATAGTTTTGCCGGCAACTACCACATTAAATACTATTTGGAGAATGGAGAATTTTCGGATGAATATGACCTGGTCATCGAAAAAGCAGGGAAATTTTACAACTTATCATGGATCACAGATGGAAAGGTGAGTGCCAGGGGTATTGGCATGGAAGTCGATAATCACTTAGCAGCTGGCTGGCGTAGAGTTACCGACTAACCAAAACAGATTTAAATTCAGCCATCGTAGGTGTTCCCCTGCAACCCGTGAGAGCCGCCGTCTGGTCTCCGACGAATGGCAAAATATTTAGAGAGTAACATCTTTTGGTCCCGCTGGTCAGAGACCGGTAAATGATCAAAAAAATATCATTTGTGATATTGTAATTCTTATCCCTGCTACCTTATTTTCGCACCTTAATCTATACCTTAAAATGAAACATTTATTCTTTTCCCTGCTTTTTATTTTTGCAGCAATCAAGCTTTTTGCGCAAACGGATTCTGCTAAAAATAATACCGTTAAAACTATTGATACTGCAGCCATGGCTAAGATAGTTGTAATAAGGTCTACAGGTTATGTAGGCAGTGCAGTAAACCTTCGGTTAGTGGTAGATGATGTAATGTTATGCAAAGTAAGAAACAACCATTATGCAATATTTTATATAAAGCCAGGCACACATATGTTTAATGCCACTACGTGGGATAAGGCAACGCCTAAGGAGAAATATGCTTTAAAGATGGCTGTAGACGCAGGGAAGGAATATTACTTCAGCATGCGCATTAAGCCAAGATTTATGGATACAGAAATTTTCCTGGAGGAAATAACTTACAATACTGCCGGTCCACAATTGCAGAAGTACAAACTGGATGAGTGTGATTAATATTCCCCACAACTAGTCCTCGTTTGTAATTAGGACTTTAAATGAACAGTCTTTTTCCTTCCCCTGGATTTTGTATTTTCATTTTTTGCACTGCACTAAAATTTATTTATGATGAAACTTTTTATGTTGCTGATCGGTTGTACTCCCGAAGGCCGGAATATTGAACAGCATGATATTTTTTTTGGTATAGGAAACTCCGTTAAAGAACTGCTACCGGGCGTGATCAATTTTTGGCCTGAGGCAAAAGGTAAATTGCATCTGGATGCATGGCGTGCCGTGACAAACATAAATGGTTTTGGCGTTACCGTAATTCCTCATCAACAAACTAATAATCCCGCTAAACTATTTTTTATCAATCTCGGCGGCTATAAGCAAAATGAATTTGAAGAATTTCATTATAAGATGATAGTGGCTGCCCGTGATAAAGGGGAAGCGGTAAGGCAGGCAAAAGATACAGCGTTTTATAAACACACCGGCTTCAAAGGAGCCGATTCACACATAGATGATAAATACGGCGTTGACGTAGACGATATTTTTGAGATAGCAGATATTTTACCTGCTGAAATAAAAAAACAATACAGCTTATTAATTACGCAGGATACAGATGCGCTTCCGGATGATGAACTTCATT
>JAQBNL010000063.1 GCA_028288585.1 Chitinophagaceae bacterium
AATGAAGTCAGGGTGATGGTATCTAATTTGCTTTGGTCTGCCACTATTTTACCTTCATCAATAAGCCCGTATGATGTAAGAAGATAGGTAAGGATCGGTTTTCTAAAAAGTAATGAATCGTTTGCAAAATTTTTTACAACGATCTCTGAATGATTTATGAAAAGCCCATTCCTCGCCGTGGTTGTATAATATGCAACAGTTTTTTGATCAGGGCTCATTACAAAACTGCGGATAGTGGCAGAGTCTTTTATCACCGGCTTTTTTTCAAACGATTGCGTATTGAATTTGTACAGTTGTGAATCGCTTGATAATTTTATAACCGCATCAGTAGAATTTACCAGCGGTGTAAAAGAAGATATATGATCTCTGCCTTCAGATTGATGAATGATCCGGTATGAGTTGTCGGTTACTGATAATTCTTTTATCGGTCCATCTTCCCCGATCAACATGAACTTTCCCGGCTCCCTTTCAACTACAATATTGATGATCGTACTGCCAGACTTCAACACGGTTCCAAAATGCAATGGCTGCGTTTCTATAGTTGCGAGTCTTGCGCTCCTGTAAAGAAAGAGCAGTTCATTTGTGCCGGGGGAGAATTCGATCTTTGGTGTGTAATAACTTTCTGTTTTGGTAACCGTTGAGTCAAGACATTTACCTGATTGAAAGTTCCATTTTTTCACTTCAATGTAAGAAGTGTCTTTGATGGAAAAATTACTGCTCGTATACATGGTGCTGTCATCATCACCTAAAACGATGTGTTCAGGATAATGGTTATAGCTATTTAATTTTTTATACGACTTCCAGTTTTTGAGATCGAAGATGCGTATCCCGGAATCCGCAATCACTGCAGAAATTACGTACTGACCATTTCTTGATAATGCAAAATCACTTACGCGGCCATTACGATAAGAGATGTACTTCAGCACGCTGTCTCCTTTTATATCCCACATATTATAAGTGGTATCCGAAGCAATGTAGGAAACGATGTTATTACTACCGGGTATGAACTGAACTTTGAGCCCCTGTTCCGTCATTTTGTAAAAAGTGAGTAAAGCTCTGGATTTGAGGTCACGTGTGTTGAATAGCCGGTAATCACCAAAAGTTGCAATACGGCTATCATCATCCGAGAAAGCGATTGTGCGGATCTTGCTGTAATGGTTAAAGGTATCCAGCAATTTGCCTGTACTTACATCCCAAAGAAAAACAAAACCGCCGGCATCTCCCGATGCGATCATTTTATTGTCGTGTGAAAAAACAACTTTGCTAACCCAGTCTTTGTGCCCCCTGAAAGTGCGGATCTCTTTTTTAGAGCGCATGTCCCATAGTTTCACCGTCATATCTGCACTGGCTGTAGCCATGTATTTATGATCCGGGGAAACGGTGAAATCCTGTATCCATGCAGTATGGCCCGACTGGATTACGAGTTCGGGGGTTTGTGCAAATAATATGCAGGTAAATTGAGGAAGCAGGAAAAGTAATAATGTTTTTTTCATAGGAAAAACAGCAGAACTGTAAGATACAGATATTGTGGAATTGAGCATGGGATTCTAACTCTTACAGCCATTCATTTCTCGTTCATGGTGGACACTTGTCCATGTAAATTATTTTTAGTCAGCTTTCATTACCACAGATGACGTTAAATATGGGTTTTCAAATTTTACTATATCACCTGTTTTTTTTCCGGGTATTAAAAATAATCGTACAGAAAGAGCTTTGGCGGTATATTTAAGAGATAGCGCAGCTACATCAGTAAATATGTTTTCTATAACTTGTTTTGATGTGTTGCCTGGTATGGGTACAACATCCAACCCCGTACCTGACACGGATGAAAATAAAAGCAGTTCCTGTATTGTGAACCTTTTTTCCATTGCTCTTTTAGCCAATACTGTGTCTTCAATAACAGGTAGCATTAAACCGGAATAGCCACATTTTTTAATATTCAAACCTTTAAGCACATCAGTAATTAAGGCACATGCACTTAAAGTAGCTGCACTTCCAAAAGGTTGTTTGGTATAGGTTTCTATTGCCTGCCCAATACTGGCATCTAAGCCTGGCGCAGGTGAAGCATCAATTCCATCGTATTGCCAGTGCAGTGTTTTAGAAATATTCTCTGCAATATCCTGTATAGGTATTAAGTTCTTTTCGAGGTGCGATTTTAGGCTTTGCCTTGCATTGAGCGGATTATTGTTTTGTTTGAATGCCTGCGTAATAAGGTTAGCCGATTCCAGCCCGACAGCAAAGCTGTTTACTCCTTCATGGAATGCTGCCGGAAAAAATGGAATACCTGCCGGGCAATTTGCAGATGCCGTGAAACGAAAACATGCCTCTCCTCCTTTTGATCCTGAAATAGCTGTTACAATTTCTGAAGATGCTTTGATAGAATTAAAATGAATACCTGTTTCATGGGACGATATTGCTAAGCTGAAACTAATATTCGAAGTAGTTTGTACCAGCTTTTGTGCCCAGGTTCCAATGCCCGCCTGGTATGTATCCGGCAGCAGTACCTGGCCGATAGCAAGAGAGATGCTGTTTCGTTGTGCTATTTTATCTAACCGTACAAGAAATGGTAAAGCATCGTTGTATGAATACTGCTCCAGGTATTTATAAAAATTCTGAGTACTGATCCTTAAAGTTTGTACCTCATAACCTTTATCAATGTATGCCTGTTTAGCTTTTTTTAAAAATTCTATTGCTGTATTAAATGTTGCAGTGTCAGTAAGACTATTCAATGTAATACCGGCTGTAACTGTTCTTACCCGGAATGAGTGCGTTGTTTGCTGGCTATATAAAACATTACTTAGGAAAAATAGTACACAGAGTATAAAAAATTTTTTAGTCATCGTTTCAATTGAAGTTATAGTTGATTGCGATTTAGTAAATCTAATCAATTGCGCAAAGGCAGACAAATTGAGATGATTTGGAAGTATGATTTATAAAACTTGCGGTTATGTTATAAGGCATCCCGATTTTATCGGGACGCCATGAAAATTATTTTTATTGAAGAGAGAGGCAGCAACCTTGCGCCATAACAGGGAGAAACCCTCCACCAAGCATTATTTTTCTTTCTTCAAAGTTTTAATATCATCTATTAATTGTTGCATTTCCAAAGTGAGAGTTCCGTTATAAATCCCACGAATTCGTTGAGTTTTATCTACCAAAATAAAATGTTCTGTATGCAAAAACTCTGTGCTGTCTTTGCTGTAACCTATGTCCTCTTCTGCAAAATAAGATTGCCGGGCTAATTGATAAATATCGCCCTTTGCACCTGTTAAAAAATGCCAGTTAGTATTTGTTATTTCGTTGACCTGCTTATATTTTTTCAATACATCAGGCTTGTCTATCCAGGGTGTAACAGAATAGGATAAAAAAACAAGATCCTTCAAATTCATTAAACTATCACTCACAATTTTCATATTTCTTGTCATAGCAGGACAAATGCTTCCACAAGAAGTAAAAATAAAATTAGCGATATGTATTTTGTCTTCTACAAATTTTTGATTTACCCAAACGCTGTCCTGATCTAAAAATGAGAAAGCGCCTATTGTATGGGTAATTTCAGTTTTTATATCTGTATTATTTTTTACAAATATTGGGGTAAATGAAGGTTCATTATAGTATGGCAATACCATCGCATCAGTATTTTTCTGAGTACAACTAAAAAGTAACAAACTACTTAACAATAAAAATGCTATCCGATACATTTCTGCAATTTTTGGTTCCTAATAACCCATATCTTTTGCCTTTTATGATAACATAATTGGCCCTTATTTTTCCATTGTCGTACCAAAGCTTTTGAGTTCCTTCTTCCTGTCCATTTTTAAAATTGGCAACATGAATTAATCTTCCATCAACGTTCCATTCTTTCATTTCTCCTTCATATGTATCATTATTGGCTATAAACTCAAATCTTTTATTCCCGTTTTCCCAAAAGGCAATTTGCTTTCCATTCTTTTTACCATCATAATAATAACGTTCTTCCATCAGTTTTTTACCGGCATACCATTTTTTTGTAACACCGCTTTGCAAGCCATTATAGTATCCTTCTAAAAATGCAGTGTCTGTATTATCTGAATGTAATTGAAATAGAAAGCCGGAGTATTTTTTACCACTCATAAAAACAGTATCGTTCTTAATTGTTGAGGCAGATTTTAAAACATACGTTTTGATTACCTGGTTTGAAAACACAGTCTGTCTCGATCTGTTTTGAGAACAGGAACAAATCAGCAAAAGCGCAGCAGCTAAATTAAAAAATTTCATTATTGCGTTACAGTTCCTGGTGTGCCATAATAGCCATTCCCATTCATATAAGGTGAATCGGCAGTAAAATGATAATGATAAATACCATTTGGAAAATCAATGGTAGAATGAGTGTGTCCATGATAAACATCCAATCCACTGCTTGTAACCACCGCTCCATTTTCTTCCTGCGGCCCATAAACAGGAAAGCCATCTAATAAGAAACCCATCAAACCCGATTTAGTAGATTTTACTGTTGTTAGATATAAAGGCTCAACATGATAATGGTATTGCCCTGTTTGTTGTGGATGTCCATAATATTTATCAAAACTCGCAATTTCTCCTGCCAAGGCCTGGTTATTTGGGCCTGCATATTGGTTATACAATGCAACGCCATTTAAAGCTACTCCAATTGCTCCTAATGGTGTAGCAGCGTGGTTTGTTGCAACAGCAGGATTTACCGGGATCTTAAATGTAAAAGATTGCGTGGCAATTGTATTGGGATTTTTTACAAAAGTGTTTCCACCAAACGTAGTGCCGCCATAGGCTTCATACAAGGCATTGGTTGTAGGGTAGTAGGCACTTTTATGGTCGGGAACACCATTTGTTTTTATGGTAATGAATGTACCATCATTAGTAATACTTGTTGCACCATAAATTTTTGAGTAAACTGCCGGTACTGTAGTATTGTTTGAAGTAGTCGGGTTATTGTTCTTACTGCAGCTAACAATGCTTGAAATTGCAATTATTGCTAACACGTATTTGCTTATGACTGATTTTTTATTATTCATCGTTGTTGAAATTTTGGGTAAGACCCTTTAATTTAGTTTTGGTTTAAAGAGATTATGCAGTGTGTTAATTCCTCAACACATAAATATATGAAGGCATAAATGAAAATACGAAACTTATGGAATGGGTTTATTGTTGCCTGGCTTCGGTTGTTGGTCACAAGACCAAACAACGGCTGGGCTTGGGGAACACCAACGAGGGCGGGAATACTAACTGGCGTGCCGATAATCTTCGTGATGCCGTGAGAAGAATTACAATGATTTGAAAGTTAGCGTTACCTGCTTTTTTGTTTTTGATGAACTAAATGATTTGGAAAATATGATTTATAAAAGTTACGGTTCTGTTATAAGGCACAAGCGGACGCTTGCGCCATGAAATTTATTTTCACTGAAGAGAATAAATATAACCTTGCGCTATTACAAGAGGCACCCACAGGGGCTACAGAGAATTGAAAAAATATAGGTTACCAAAAATGTTTATATTGTAAATTCTAATTGTAAAATACATTGAAAAGAAAAGAATTTATTCAGCTATCATCAATGAGCTTAGGAGGCTTGATGCTTCCGGATTTTTTACATAGCACTGCGGTGGATCCTTTACATTTTTTAAATGAGAATAAGGATGTTGCTACCAAAAAAGCTCTTGCAAATATTGCATTAGATGCAGCCCGTGCAAAAGGGGCAAGTTTTGCAGATGTTAGAATTGCCCGTTATCTGCGGCAACAAATAGGTACCCGGGAAACTAAGGTGCAGAATATTTCGAATATCGGCTCTTATGGTATTGGGATAAGAGTAATAGTAAATGGAACATGGGGCTTTGCAGCTACAAACAATGTTACTAAAGAAGGTATAATTAAATGTGCAGAAAATGCAGTGGCTATCGGAAAAGCAAATTCAAAATTACAGACAGAGCCTGTTAAGTTAGCTCCACAAAAAGGATTGGGAGATAAGGAATGGAATACACCTATCGAGAAAAATGCATTTAAAATACCGGTTAAAGAAAAAGTTGATTTATTGATGAGGGTTAATAATGAAGCATTAAATGCCGGAGCAGGTTTCATATCATCATCTTTGAGTTTTGTTAATGAGCAAAAATATTATGCCTCAAGTGAAGGCTCTTATCTTGATCAGGATATACACCGGATGTTGCCAGCGTTTACAGTAACTGTTGTAGATAAACAAACCGGGAAATTTAAAACACGTGATGCTTTAGGTGCAGCAATGGGAAGAGGGTATGAATACCTTGATGGAAGATCAGCTGATAAAATTTATGGTCCACATGGTATTATCCTTTACAGCAATACATATGATATGGTTGAAGATGCTGTACAGGCAACAAAACATGCAAAAGAAAAGCATTCAGCAAAATCTGTTACGGCTGGTAAATATGATCTTGTTTTAGAACCAAGCCATTTAGGACTTACAATACATGAGTCCATAGGTCACTCTACAGAGTTGGATAGGGTGTTAGGTTATGAGGCAAATTATTCAGGAACTTCTTTTGCAACTTTGGATAAATGGAAATCGGGAAATTTTCATTTCGGTAGTGATATTGTAAATATTGTTGCAGATAGAAAACAAAAATATTTTTTAAATACAATTGGGTTTGATGATGATGGAGTTCCTGCAAAGGAATGGGATCTTATTAAAGATGGTGTCTTGGTAAATTACCAGGCAACACGTGACCAGGTACATATCCTGGGACAAAATGAAGGACAGGGGTGTTGCCACGCTGATAGCTGGGGATCTATGCAATTTCAGCGTATGCCAAACGTATCATTACGTCCCGGGAAAGAAACATTATCTGTAAAGGATATGATTAAGAATGTAGAGAATGGAATTTACATTTTAGGACGTGGATCGTATTCTATAGATCAACAGCGATATAACTTTCAATTTGGCGGCCAGGTATTTTATGAAATTAAAAACGGTGAGATAACAGGAATGCTGGATGATGTGGCATATCAAAGCAGCACTAAGGAATTTTGGAATTCATGTGTACAGATATGTGATAAAAATGATTATCATTCTTTTGGAACTTTTAATGATGGTAAAGGCCAGCCGGGACAGCTAAGTGCAGTTTCTCATGGATGTTCCACATCTCGTTTTAATGGAATTACTGTTTTAAATACAAGGAGCACTTAAATAAAATAGATAAAAATTATGCTAACAGAACAGGAAGCAAAAAAATTAATTAATAAGATTCTGTCATATTCTACAGCAGATGAAACAAGTGTTATAATTAATGGAGGCCGTAGTGGAAATATCAGGTATGCCCGCAATACAGTATCAACCAGTGGTGAAACAGATGATATGACTTTTTTGGTAACCACTAATTTTGGAAAAAGAAGTGGCAATGCAACCGGCAATGAATTTAATAGCCAGGCTCTTGAGAAAACTGTAAGAAATGCAGAAGAGGTTGCAAGACTGGCACCTGAGAATCCTGAATATGTTTCACTACCAGGTCCACAACAATATTTAAAAACAAATACTTTTTCTCAAAATACAGCTGATATAACTGCGCAATTCAGAGCCAATGCTGCAATGAAAAGTATTCAACCCTGCATCAATAAAAACTTAGTAGCTGCGGGTTATCTTGAAGATAGCACGGGATTTACAGCCATCGGTAACAATAAAGGGTTGTTTGGGTACAACAAAGAAACATCGGTTAGTTTTTCAGTTTCAGTGAGAACAAAAGATGATAAAGGTTCCGGATTAGGAACGCAATCGCTTACAGATGCTTCTAAGTTAGATACAAAATCGCCAACAGAAATAGCAATGCAAAAAGCTATTGCATCTGCTAGTACTATTGAAATGCCACCGGGAAAATATACAGTTATACTGGAACCGGCAGCTTTGGGATTTAGTAGTTTTCTAAATTTTTTTATGGCCTCACTTGATGCCCGCAATGCAGATGAAGGCCGAAGCTATTTCAGTAATAAAGGAGGTGGTACAAAATCAGGAGAACAATTATTTGATAAAAAACTAACTATCTATTCTGATCCAACTTTTGCTGAACTTCCTGGTGCTCCATTTTCTAATGATGGGCAACCGCAGCAAAAAGTAGTTTGGGTTGAAAATGGTGTTCTGAAAAATCTTACCTATAGCAGGTATTGGGCAGAAAAAAAAGGTGTAAAAGCTATTCCATTTCCCAATGGAGTTATTATAGAAGGAGGGAATCAATCGCTTGAGGAGATGATAAAAAATTCTGATAAAACTATTTTAATTACTTCAACCCATTACATGCGTATGGTTAATCCTCAGAATATTTTAATAACAGGATTAACACGTGATGGATTATTTTATATTGAGAACGGAAAGATAACACGTGCTTTAAAAAACTTCCGATTCAATGAAAGTCCAATAAATATGTTTAGGAATCTTGAAGCTCTTGGTAATCCTGTCAGGATTGGAAATAGTTTTATACCTCCAATGAAAATTAAGGATTTTAATTTCACATCTATTTCCGATGCGGTTTAATTTATAGCTTCCCTGGTGGCTTTGCTGTTGCTTTGCTTCGGTTGTTGGTCACAAGACCAAACAACGGCTGGGCTAAGGAAGACCAACGAGGACGGAAAGAAAACACTTCTTATGAACTTACTTCGTTTGCATATTTACTGGCGGTCCGGGACGAGTTGAATGTCTCTCAGCTATGAGCCAACCTTTATTTCCCTTATACCAAATATCTGTAAGTACGAATTGTCCGCTTCTATCTTGTCCACGCACAGTTGCCTTTTGTGTAAACATCAACATGGCTATTGCAGTGTTGCCATACACATTCACTTTTATATCATCAATGGTAAATGATTCTGTCACATAATCTTTTAACATATTTAGCCAGCCTTGTTTAGGAACAATTTGAATAGTAGGCACGCCTTGCACTGCGTAAGCCAAAAAGTAAGTGTCAGCCTGGAACATTTTTGTTTGCATGGTATCCTGAGTTTTGATTGCAGCAGCAAATGATTTCTCCAGATCTATAATTTGTTCCTGCGGAGTTTTGGAAGACTGTTGTTGACCATTGGTTATTGTCGCAAATCCTATTAACGCCAGCATCAGGCTGATAAAGTGTCTCATATAAATTTGTGTTTTGTGTTTTTAAAATTTTGATAGTTGTTGACTCTGATAAAACTTGTTGTTTAAAAGCATATCCGGCAACACATAAATATAGGATACAAAAGGTATGGTACTCAAAATTTATTGAAGACATAAATGAAAATACAAAACTTATAAGATGGGTTACTGTTGCTTTCCTTCGGTTGTTGGTCACAAGAGCAAACAACGGCTGGGCTGGGGAAGACCAACTAGGGCGGGAGAGAGAGACACGGCAGTGGAGGAAATGGAAACTACCTTAATGTGTGCTTACTCTTTAATTAGTGTTGCCTGAAATATTATTCTTTTCCATTGCCCATTGTAATTTCTAAGTAATTGAGTAAACCTAAGCGCCTGTTTTATCTTTTCCGGTCCAAACAGGTAGTACATACTGCCTGTAATAGCAGCAATATCAGAAGGATAAATTAAAATTTCGATGTCAGAAATTTTTAGGTCTGTTACTTCTCTCTTAATAGAAGCAAAAGCTAACCATTCTTTTTTGTGTTGAATTTTTCCAAATATATCACTATGCCGGTATTCAGATGATAAAAGCCTTGCGAGTGTTATGGTATCACTTTTTCCCCAGGCATTCGAAAAATCATACATGGTTTGGATCAATATCTTTTCAACTTCAGCAGATGGTTTATGAACTGTTGGCTTTGTGGATTGTGCATCAGTTGTAAATTGAATGAAAGTGAAGATGATAATGATAAAGTATTTCATAAATAATATTTAAGATGAACCTTTCTGATTTTTACTGATTACTTTTTTGCTTTAATATAAAACCTTTAACTGGGGCTCGGAAATTTTATAATAAAAATTCAATTTGAAGTAAACCTATTTGTTTGCCATAATAATAATCTCTTGCGCTGCTGTAAATATATTCTTCCGCTTTTTCAACAATGCCAGCTTCAACAGGATTGTTATGTATGTAGTTTAATTTCTGAGCCGCAAAATCAGGCGTTAATATTATCTTAGGTTGATTATCCTGTTGCCAAAACTGGTAATCAGTATTTCTGCTGTTTGCATTTCCTGCTTCTTTAAAAATTTGTATCATCCCCGCCTGAATGACCGGTCGGGCAGGCATTCTTTACGGCTTTCTGCAGGATGGGTTTGTATGGCTTTTATAATTTGCTTGCTGGTATATTTTTTAAGATCACCCAGCACATCACTAACATTATTTTGTTTTGCAGATATAATTAAATGCACATGGTTGCTCATAATGCACCAGGCATATATAACCAACCCTTTTTCTGCCTGGCAATATTTTAAACTATCTATTACTATATCACGATATTCTTTTCTGCTGAATACATCTACCCAACCCACAACAGCAAAGCTTACAAAATAGGTAGCACCCTGGTCTGTAATTTTATATCCTCCGGCAGACATAATATTTTTTTACAAGATAGTTTATAAGCTCAAATTATAAATGGAGCGCTAATTATAATGGAGCGCTGTCCTGAGTTTGTAACTCAGGACTTATAAACTTTAATGTTCGAATATATGTTTGAAGTTGCATAAATCTTATGGTTTTTTTTATTTAAATAGTATAGAGCGAAGATTATGGAGAATGTCCTGAGTTACAAACTCAGGACAGCAATACTTTTATTATTTTAAGATACTACGGATAGCATGGGGGCTTGCGCCATGAAACTTATTTTTATTGAAGAGAAATAAAACAAGCTAGCGCCAAAATAGGGGAGGACACCGACCAGGAGAGGGGGAACATGCCAACATGAAATAAACAAAAGGTTATAAAATAAGACTTTTAAATAGTTGTAAATTTTCAATCATTGGTGTCTCTACAGTTAGAAAAAGGGTCCTGTCAAAATTCTCTTCTTTATACTTTGAAGTGTTTTTTATTTTGTTTATATAAAGAAAGAAAATACTTAAAAAATCATGGCCGTGAATATGGTGTCTAATTTCCAGTGTAAGCTTTTGCTTCAGCTCGTTATATGCTTCCATAATTTTTTGACTGTCTTTAGTAAAGTCATTTTTACTAATAAATTTTTCTAAGTATTCAATTTCATTAAAGTTTATTTTAGCATCCAGCTTGTTAATTTTAAGGTTTCTATCAAAATCTACTAATTGGGCTGAACGAAAGTTTAATTCTCTTAAAAGCCTTACGCAAAAAAGGGATTTTAATACTTTTGATAATTGTGAAAGAACAAAAGCGCCATTTACAGGAAAATTTCTAATTCCTATTTTTAGAAATTTATCAATTACTTGTTCACAGAATAAATACGATTCCAAACAGCTAAAATCTGTCTTTAACAGTTTGCTGTTATTAATCGATTTGATATAATCATCGAAATCTTTGTCAACAATGCACTTAACTTCTGTTTGTGGTAGATTTTCATTTAATAATTTTGAAAGGACAATTACTTTATTCCTATTAGAATTTACATCAAGACCTTCAAAATAATCGATAGGCAACTCAGAAAAATCAATTATGGAAATTGGAATAACTTTTTTATTACATCCTTTATTTTTGAGATAATTATCGATGAATACTTTATCGGAATTACCTTCCACATAAATATCTCGTATTCCTTTTTCTAGCTTGTAGAGCGCAAGTATTTCTCGGTGTTTTTTTCTAAGCTCATCCATTGAAATCTTCAAGTTTAGTCACTTTATCAAGGTTAGAGGCAAGAAGTTCTAAGGAGTGTGTTGACAATATATATTGTATATTTTTTTCATTGCTAAATCTTAGAAGTGTATCTATAAGATTTCTTTGCCACTTTATATTAAGCGAAATTTCAGGCTCATCAATAATAAATATAGTTGCAACTTCTGCTGAAGTTATTGTGTTAATAAATAATAGTAGCAATTGCTTTTCTCCAGAAGAAAGTAAATTAAAATCAATTCCATCACCTCCTTTTTGTTTTAATGTAAATCCTTTGTTCAAACTGAATGAGATTTCCTTATTAGAAAAGTATTCATTAATTGAATTGATGAAAAGATAGAGAGTGTCCATTAACTGTTGTAGTGCTTCTAACTTTGCATTAATACTTTCAATATATGGCGCAATTATCGTCCGTAAATTCTTAAGTTGAGAATTAGTTTTAGATTGATTAATACTTTTTTTAATTGTATTAGAATCAAAAGATTCGATAAGGCCTAGTTTGACATAAGGAGTCACTTTTTGTTCTACAATTTCAATTTCTAAGATTAATTCTTGTTTTGTTTTCGTTTTTTTAATTGATTCGTTTGGCTTAAAAACATTCTTGATTAGGTCTGTGTAAATTACTTGGGAATTTTTCTCTCCAGTTCGTGAACCTGAAATTACCTTCGTTCTAATCCAGTCAAATAGTCTTTCAATCGCTGGTTCCAATGCAAGTTTTTTTTCATCAAGCATTTTCTTCATGCCCACTCTCTCATAATCTTGTGCAAGAATTAAATCAGATTCATTTAGAAATACACGACCGTAGGATTCTGGTTCATGGATCGAAGAGGTTATACTATTTAGTATTTTTCTGTCGTCAGATAAGTAAAAGACTGAAATATTTAAATCACGAATGAAGAAAAGTATTTGTTTGAAGATCCTATCTTCTTTACTTCCTTCTTCTAAACTAATTGCGTTATCTGGGGTTGTTTTTAAAGATACTGTATACAGAAGTTTTGATTTTTCTAATACATAATATGTATAGCTGCCAATACGATTTTGCCCTTCTCTTACCGCTCCTATTTCGATACCGTTTTCAAAAGTGATCGAGAACTTCTTGAATTTAGTTTCTGCAATTTTTGTTTTATATCCACTTCTGTCTCTTGAAGAGAGTAACCAAAAAATAAGTTTAAGGAGTGTGGTTTTTCCTGATCCATTATCACCATAAATGATCAGAAGTTGGGAAATGTCTGTAGCGTTTTCGAAGGGAATATCATATGTATAGTAGCCAAATAGCTTATCAACTTTTATTTCTTTAATGGATAAAGGATTTGTTTTTTTCATACTAAATAATATTTAATGTAATTAATGTTATGCTAACTATCGCCACATGCCTGAATAATGGTAACGTTACAGATAATAGTGTTTGGTAGCTTCAAAGTACAACGTTTTGTAATCCTACCCAAAAAGTTGATTGTAGTAAAAAACGCCTACATGGGCTGGCGGATAGAAGTGGAAAGCCCGGTGAAGATTTTGTGCTTTGGTTTTGTGCCGGATCCCGAAAAAAATCGGGACAGGCATTGTAACGTATAGCCGCAACAAATGTTGAGCAAAGTACTACTGTCAACAGCCCCTATATTTTCAGGGGATTGCTTCGACGTTCCTCCTCGCAATGACGGAACTTATGGGCAACAAAAAACCCATCTCTTACGAAATGGGTTTTAAAATCTTTCATTATAATTTAATATGGTAGCCCTAGTGCTTTTTGATAAGCCTTAATATCAGGGGCACTGCCGGTAAAGCTTTTATACATTGTATTATAATCAAGCGAACTGCCACGAGACAATACCATGTCGCGGAAACGCTGGCCATTGGCTCTTGTTAACCCTCCATTTTTTTCAAACCATGCATATGCATCTTCGGAGATCATTTTTGTCCATTGATAAGAATAATATCCTGCAGCATAACCACCGGCCCAAATATGTGAGAAATAAGTAGAACGGTAGCGTGGCGGGGCTTGTGGCAGGTAGAGGCCTGTTGTCAGCAACGCATCTTTTTCAAACTGGTCAACATCTTTAACCATACTTGACGGCGCAAGTTTATGCCATTGCATATCAAGTAATGAACCGGCCATTGCTTCGGTTGTTGCATAACCGGAATTAAAATCACCGGCTTTTTTAATTTTATCGATAAGCTTTTGTGGTATGGGCTCACCGGTTTTATAATGAACTGCATAATGTTTTAAAATTATAGGATCAAGCGCCCAATGTTCATTGAACTGTGATGGGAACTCCACAAAATCCCGTGCTACATTGCCGGCCAGGCTAGGGTAGGTAAGGTTTGTAAACATTGCATGTAAGGCATGCCCAAACTCATGGAACATTGTTATTACATTAGTAAAACTTATTAATGTCGGTTGCCCCGGTGCGGGCTTTGTAAAATTGCAAACATTATAAACTGTTGGCTTTGTACCCAGCAGTTTTGATTGCGAAACAATACTACTGCACCATGCGCCACCATTCTTGTTATCACGTTTAAAATAATCGCAATAAAATAAAGCCATGGATCTTTGATCTTTATCAAAAACTTCAAACACTCTTACATCCTCCTGGTAAACAGGTATGTCTTTTCGCTCTTTAAATGTGATGCCATACAATTGATTGGCTGCATAA
Source organism: Chitinophagaceae bacterium (assembly GCA_028288585.1). Classification (GTDB taxonomy): domain Bacteria; phylum Bacteroidota; class Bacteroidia; order Chitinophagales; family Chitinophagaceae; genus Ginsengibacter. The sequence goes on from JAQBNL010000063.1 coordinate 14,394, forward strand.
AAAACACCATTCTCCAATACTTTACTAATTTCAAAATAGGGTTTTGTTTCATTGTCATCAAGATCATATTTTTCTTTACGCACCTGCTCAGAATAATAATCCCAATCCCATGGTTCTAATTTAAATCCGCCATGTTGTTTATCTATCAGCGCCTGTATGTCTGCAGCTTCCTGTTTGGTTTTAGCAGCAACTGAGGGTACTACCTTTGCAAAGAATTTGTCTACAACTTCCGGTGATTGCGCCATACGGTCCATTAATTTCCATTTGGCATAATTTTTAAATCCCATAATCTTTGCTTTTAATGCTCTTATTTCAGCAAGCCGAGATACAACCTGGCGGGTATCATTGGAGTCGTTATGTTCTGCTCTGTTCCATGATGCCTCAAAAAGTTTTTGTCGTGTTGCACGAACTGACAATGATTGAAGAGCCGGTTGCTGCGTAGTATTTTGCAATGGGATAACCCATTTTCCTGTTAAGCCACGGGCCTTTGCATTTTGTGCAAAAGCATCTATATCACTTTGCGGAAGCCCGGCAAGTTCTGATACATCATTTATTATTACTGCCCCTGCTTTGCCTGCATTAATTATCATGTTCGCAAAGCGGGTTGTTAGCGTAGCCTCTTCGGTATTTAATTTCTTAAGTGTTTCCTTATCGGCATCAGCAACTCTTGCGCCTGCCAATACAAATTGCTGGTAATAATTTTCAATTAACTTTTTGCCTTCTGCATCAAGCTTTAATGTAGAGCGGTTGTTGTACAATGTTTCAATACGCTTAAACAATTTAGGATTCAGGTTTACAGCATCTCTTAGTGCAGAGAGTTTGGGAGCCATTTGCTGCCTTACCTGCTGTAGGAAACTATTGGTATTTGCACCGGCAACCATACCGAATACTGCACTCACTCTTTGCAATAATTCGCCACTTTTTTCCATTGCAATAATTGTATTTTCAAAAGTTGGTGGTGCAGGATTGTTGGCGATATTTTCTATTTCTGCTAATTGTTGTTTTATACCTTCTTCAATGGCGGGTTTGTAATCTGCATCCTTTATTTTATCAAAAACAGGAGCCCGGTAAGGCAATGTACTTACGTATTTAAAAGGATTAGAATTGGGAAGATCATTACCCGTATTCTGAGAATTGCTTACCAACGGCGAAACAAGAATGAAGAAAAGAATGGCTGAAATAAATGTTTTCATATTCTAGATTAATATTAAAAAAATGATTTTGCGAAAGGTATATAAATTATAGGTAGCGGCCCCCTCTAAATCTCCCCCGGTAGGGGAGACTTGCTAACGCACAAAAAAAACCCAACAAAAAATTGTTGGGCTAATAATTATTCGCATTTGAATATTAATATCTGTAATGCTCCGGCTTAAACGGTCCTTCTTTTGGAAGACCTAAGTAAGCGCTTTGCTCCGGTGAAAGTTCATCTAACACCACACCAATTTTTTTAAGGTGAAGGCGTGCTACTTTTTCATCAAGAATTTTTGGAAGAACATATACTTTGTTCTCATACTTTTCATGATTTGTCCAAAGCTCAATTTGTGCAAGGGTTTGGTTAGTGAATGAATTACTCATTACAAAACTTGGATGGCCTGTGCCACAACCCAAATTCACCAAACGGCCTTCGGCAAGAACGATGACATCTTTACCATCGATGGTATACAGGTCAACCTGCGGCTTGATGGTATTTTTTGTAGAACCATAATTTTTATTCAACCATGCCATATCAATTTCAATATCAAAGTGACCGATGTTGCAAACGATGGCCTTATCTTTCATTGAACGGAAATGTACTTCTGTAATAAGGTCGCGGCAACCGGAAGCGGTAACAACAATATCGGCTTCTTTAACGGCGTCAACCATTTTCTTAACTTCAAAACCATCCATAGCTGCCTGCAAAGCACAGATAGGATCTATCTCGGTAACGATAACCCTGCAGCCTGCACCTTTTAATGAAGCGGCAGAACCTTTACCCACATCACCATAACTGCCCACAACGGCAACTTTACCTGCCATCATAACATCGGTGGCCCGGCGGATAGCATCTACCAAACTTTCTTTGCAACCATATTTGTTATCAAATTTACTTTTGGTAACTGAATCATTTACATTAAAAGCGGGCATAGGCAATGTGCCTTTTTCCATACGCTCGTACAAGCGGTGTACTCCCGTTGTTGTTTCTTCGCTAAGGCCTCTTATATTTTGTATCAGCTCAGGATATTTATCAAAAACAATGTTGGTAAGGTCGCCGCCATCATCGAGTATCATATTCAAAGGACGGTCTGCGCTGCCGAAGAACAATGTCTGCTCGATGCACCAGTCAGCTTCTTCAAGCGTTTCGCCTTTCCATGCAAAAACGGGAATGCCTGCGGCGGCGATAGCTGCTGCTGCATGATCCTGTGTTGAGAATATATTACATGAGCTCCAGGTAACTTCTGCACCCAGGGCAATTAATGTTTCGATAAGTACTGCAGTTTGTATCGTCATGTGAAGACAACCTGCAATGCGTGCGCCTTGTAATGGTTTTGTTTTTCCATACTCTTCACGTAATGCCATTAGGCCGGGCATTTCTGCTTCGGCTAATCTTATTTCTTTACGGCCCCATTCAGCAAGGGAGATGTCTGCGACTTTGTATTTCAGGTTGAAGTCGATTTGGTTTTTTGTGATGGTTGACATATTTAAAGTTTGTAGTTTATAGTTTATAGTTTATAGTTTGTAGTTGTTTGTCTTTGCGAAGCTTTGCGGTTCTTAGCGTTCTTTGCGATACTATTGCAAAGATAACGTACATAGTGAAATATTCTTTTAGTTTGTATAACTTTGGTAGAATATCCTTTTAAACGTGCTTTAAAAGGACAAATGACAAGTTTACTATGACTACATCAACTAAAAAAGAAGAATCATCTACGCTTCAATTTGTACTTGACAGCAAGGACCTGGCGATACTGCACTTGCTGCAAAAGAATGCAAGGATTACTGTAAAAGAAATTAGCGATAAAATGCATTTGAGCACAACGCCTGTTCATGAAAGGATAAAGCGGATGGAGGCATCGGGTGTGATAAAACAATATGCAACATTGGTGGACCATACCAAAGTTGGTAAGAGTTTGATGGTGATATGTTATGTTTCTTTAAAAGAGCATAGCAAAAATGCGGGAACAAAATTTATAAAACTTATTCATGCATTGAACGAAGTGATCGAGTGTTATTCTATTTCGGGTGAGTTTGATTTTATGCTTAAGGTTGTTTGCGAGGACATGAATGCATATTATGATTTTCATGTAAATAAATTAAGCTCGATTGAGAATATGGGGCATGTGCAGAGTGTGTTTGTGATGGGGAGGATTAAGGAAACTACTGAAGTGGTACATGTTTAGTTTTTTGTAAGTCTTTATTTACTTGTTGGTTTGTAAATTTTGTTTGTCACTTTTTTTGCTTGTCCAAAAAAAGTAACCAAAAAAAGGACCCCGAAAACGATAACAGCCCGTTTTCGGAAGGTTCCCTGATTAGGCTTTTGTTCTACTGTAGCTTCAGCATTGGTTCCCTGATACCGAAACTCTTTGATCTTGTGAATTCTAAATCCCATTAATCCTCTAATCCCATAAATCCTGGTTCAGACAATTTTGCTTGTCCAAAAAAGTAACCAAAAAAGGACCCCCGAAAACGATAACAGCCCGTTTTCGGGATGGTTCCCTGATTAAGCTTTTGTGCTACTGTAGCTTCAACATTGGTTCCCTGATCCCGAAACTCTTTCGGATTTTGTGAATTCTAAATCCCAATAATCCTTTAATCTATAAATCCCAGTTCAGACAATTTCCTTACCTTGTTGCTTCCACTCTGTTGAAAATCTTTAATTCCCGCCCATCATTATTTTTTCAAAACTAAAACCAGTATTATGTTAGTTATCGCACACCATGATGTTAAGGATCCACAGGCTTTCTGGACAAAAGCCCAGGAAGTTACTTCTAATCTACCTCCAAATCTTAAGGTGCTCAGTGTCTTTCCATCAAAGGATATGAAGCTGGGCACATGTATATGGGAAGCGCCATCAGTAAATGATGTACAGCAATTCCTTGACGAGAACGCAGGTGATGTTAGTAAGAATACCTGCTACGAAGTAGATGAAGCAACAGCTATGGGATTGCCCAACAAAAAAGCGGAAGCAGCCACTGCTAATTAAGGCTTTTTATTCTTCACTGAAATAATTTTAACCTCACCTGTTGGGAGAGGGCGGCTATTTATTATCTTTATTAAAACAAGTTTGTATGCGAATTCTTTATGCCGCCATTGCCCTGGGTCTCTCCTTTATTATCGCTTTCTGGATTGCAGGTTCTGCTTTTAAATACAAATTCAAAACAGATGAGACGATCGTGGTAACCGGTCTTGCAGAAAAAGATTTTGTAAGTGACCTTATTGTATGGAATGGTTCTTATTCCCGCAAGGCAATGGATCTTAAAAGCGCTTATGCTTCGGTGAAGCAGGATGAGAATGCGATCCGTCAGTACCTTGCCGGCAAAGGGATCGCTGCTAATGAATTGGTTTTTTCTTCTGTGGTTATCAATAAAGAATTTGATACACATACTGACATGAACGGAAGACAAACCAGCCAGGAATTTACCGGTTATAATCTTACACAAACCGTAAAGGTAGAATCAAAAGATATTGATAAAGTGGATAAGGTAGCAAGGGAGGTAACCGAATTGATACAAAGCGGTATTGAATTTAATTCTTCTGCACCATTATTTTACAACACCAAATTAGCCGAAGTAAAAATGGACCTGCTGGCACGTGCAAGCGCTGATGCAAAACTGAGAGCTGAAACCATCGCAAAGAATGCAGGTAACTCATTAGGTAAATTAAGAAAAGCAAGCATGGGTGTTTTCCAGATAACAGGAAAGAACAGTAATGAGGATTATAGTTATGGCGGGGCATTTAATACCAGCAGCAGGAATAAGACCGGGAGTATAACGATAAAGATGGAGTTTGCGGCGGAGTAAGACCACCCTAATCATGGTTCAGATATTCTTTTTTGCATCACATAATCATTCATAAAATATCCTTCACCAATAGGTTGGTCTACTTCTTTTACAATTTCAAAACCAATCCTCTTATAAAAATCAACAGCTTTATTTTGCCGGTTTACATTTAGTTCGATGATGTTTACATGAGGACTAACTTTTTCAATGATGTGATTCATCAATAATTTTCCAATTCCTTTTTTATGCTGGTCAGGAAGCACATATAATTTTTCTACTCTTGCTTTACCAGGATGCATCTTGTAACATGCATATCCTTTGGCAACACCATATTCATAAGAAATAATAAACTGGTGACCATCATCAATTAGTTTTGTGAGGGCTTCAATGCTGTGCATTTTATCCAGCATGTACGCAAGTTGTTCTTTGGATAAAATATCTTTGTAGGCTACATTCCAGATGGTGTATGCCAGTTGCTGAATAAGGGGAACGTCAGTTTTGGAAGCAGTTTGTATCTCAATCATTATTTTACGATGATCTTAATATTGGGCGCAAAAAATTTGCGGTTAAGTTTATCATTTACAATAACATCAAAAAAGAAAAGCTCTTCACCTTTTTGTATACCGCCGCTTATATTATCCTGCCATACTTTTGGGAGTGGTGTACTTTTAAAAAGACCGGCTGTTATACCAAATACAGTTTCTTTCCTGCCTGTTTCCTCATTCTCTACCACACTTTTTTTCTTATACATGAATTGGTAAGAACTGATGGTGTAAACATTATTTTTATCATCAGTAATTTTTAATGGAAGATTTACCAATTGGTTGGCTTCATCAACGGTAACCGTGGCTTCTTTTTCATTTCTTCCTAAAAATGTTTTTACAACCGGGGGTTTGAATTTAGTGACTGGCGTTATAGTTCCGTTCTTGAGAGGTTTTTTTGCAGGCTGTGCATGAGCATTTAAAGTAATTACGAATGCAACAAATAAACAAAGGAATTTCATTGGGCTTAATTTTTAGTGAATTAAAATTACAACGCTGTCAGGCGTTTGCCTGTTAAATAGTTGATAAACTCTCTTCGATAATCTTTATCCTGGTTTCAGCATCTGCCTTCTTTTTCCGTTCCAGCTCAATTACTTCAGCTTTTGCATTTTGAACAAAGCGTTCGTTGGATAATTTCTTTTCTACTGAATTTAAAAAGCCTTTTAGATATTCAAGATCTTTTTCCAGTTGTTCTTTTTGAACGCCTGTATCTATTACCTGATCAGTTTCTATAAAGAATTTGTCTTTACCTACAAGAATTGATAAACTATTTTCAATTGGGTGGTGAGTATATGAAATAGATTCTGCATTTACCTGCTTTGATAAAATATCTTCAATAGACGTATAATTATGTTTGTGTTCTGTTTGAATATGAAGCCTGATCTTTTCTTTTGGCTTTACCTGGTTCTTATTTTTTACATCACGGATTGCGGTGATGACTTCCTTTAAAATATTTCCCTGCTCCAGTATTGTATGCCCGGGCTTCTCAGGTTTTTCAAATTGTTTAACAGTAAGATCGTCTGTTTGCTCTTTTAATAAATGATAAATTTCTTCTGTAATAAATGGCATGAAAGGATGAAGCAATTGCATCAGCTGTTCAAAGAAATAAACAGTTTTATTATAAACGTTTTCATCGATTGGTTGTTCAAATCCCGGTTTAATCCATTCCAGGTACCAGCTGCAGAAATCATCCCATATCAATGAATAAATAATTTTTAAAGCCTCACTTAACCTGAATTGTTTATATAAGCTTTCTATCTCAATGGTTACTTCGTTCAGCCTGTTTTCAAACCATTGCGTTGCAAAATTATCTTCAGATAACAGGCCTATGGGAACAACCGGCATCACACCTAAGTCAATGTTCATAGTCATTTGAGATAATATCATTGCCTCTGCACCCTCTGATAAATTGCTTTCAGATTTTCTGCCTTCCCATAATTTCACAAGCTTTAATGCATTCCATATTTTGTTATTAAAATTTCTTCCCTGCTCAAGACTTGCTTCATCAAACAATAGATCATTACCGGCAGGAGAGGAGATCATGATCCCGAAGCGAACGGCATCGGCGCCGTATTTATCTATCAGGTCCAACAGATCAGGAGAGTTGCCAAGTTGCTTGCTCATTTTTCTTCCCTGCTTATCTCTCACCATACCTGTAAAATATACATCGCTGAAAGGTTTTTCTTTTTTGTATTCCATGCCCGCCATTATCATTCTTGCCACCCAGAAAAATATGATGTCCTGTCCGGTTACTAAAACTGAAGTTGGATAATAATAATTAATGTCTTTGTTATCCGGCTCAGTAATTCCATTAAAAACTTCAATAGGCCAGAGCCAGGATGAGAACCAGGTGTCGAGAACATCTTCGTCCTGCTTTAATTGAGTATTGTTTGTTGAATATTGAGTGTTGAATATTTTCTTTGCTTCTCCTTCATTTTCCGCAACCACAAATCTTCCATCCTCATCATACCACGCAGGTATTTGCTGTCCCCACCAAAGCTGGCGGCTGATGCACCAGTCTTTTACATTCTCCAGCCAGTATTTATACGTTGCTAAAAATTTTTCACCCGGGTGAATTTTTATCTCTCCATCTGTAACAGCTTTTAATGCAGGGTCAGCAAGCGCTTTCATTCTTACAAACCATTGGGTAGAAATTTTTGGTTCAGCTACTGAATTGGTGCGCTGACTGAATCCTAACCTTGTCTGGTATTCTTCTTCTTTTATTAAAAGACCTTTTTGTTTTAATTCTTCTACAATTTTTTTTCTTGCAACGAAGCGATCCTCGCCAACATAAATTTGTGCGGCTTCGCTTAACGTTCCATCATCATTTAATGTATCAACAATAGAAAGGTTATGTTTTAATCCAATGTTGTAATCATTGATATCATGCGCCGGGGTGATCTTTAAAATTCCGGTACCAAAATCTTTATCTACATATTCATCAAAAATTATAGGTACTTTTTTATTTATGAGAGGAACTAAAACATACTTGCCTAATAATTTGTTATAACGTTCATCACCGGGATTGGCACATACTGCAGTATCACCCATGATCGTTTCGGGGCGCTGGGTAGCGATAACGATGTAGTCAGTTGTGAGTGGTGAGTTGTGAGTAGTCTCTGCTAAATCGGGAGTTTCTTTACTCACTGCTGACAACTCACTATTCACAATTTTATACTTGATATAATACAACTTCCCTGTTATCTCTTTATACTCTACCTCTTCATCACTCAAAGCTGTTTTTGCAACAGGATCCCAGTGTATCATTCTTGCGCCACGGTATACCAGGCCTTTATTATACAGGTCAACAAAAACTTTTATCACCGCTTTATAATAATGATCATCCATGGTGAATGTCGTCCTGTCCCAGTCAACACTGCATCCCAGTTTTTTTAGCTGGCTGTAAATTATATCGCCATATTTTTCCTTCCACTCAAAAGCATATTTCAAAAATTCTTCTCTTGATAAATTATTTTTATCAATTCCTTTTTCTTTCAGCATGCCAACCACTTTTGCTTCCGTGGCAATGGAAGCATGATCGCTGCCCGGCACCCAGCATGCATTATAGCCGCTCATTCTTGCTTTTCGCACTAAAATATCCTGCACTGTTTCGTTAAGGGTATGGCCCATATGTAATACGCCGGTCACGTTTGGCGGCGGAATTACAATGGTGAAAGGCTCACGGCTGTCGGGCTCGCTTTTAAAATATCCTTTTTGCAGCCAGTGTTCGTACCACTTATTTTCAATTTCGGCAGGGCTATAATTCTTGCTTAATTCCATGTCTGAATAAAAAAATTAAAGAATCCCGAAGTTTCGGGACAGGTTTGCAAAGGTACAAAAACAAAGATGCTTATTTACGCACGGAGATTTGTAAATTTACTTTCCTAAAACATTTTGTTTGTTATACGCAATTGTTGATATTGAAACTACAGGAGGATATGCCGCTGCAGGCGGCATTACAGAAGTTGCCGTTGTTATTACGGATGGAGAAAAAATAATAGACAGGTTTGAGACTTTGATAAATCCTGTTTATACCATTCCCAGGTATGTAGAATCATTAACGGGCATTACCAATGCGATGGTAGAAGATGCCAGGCATTTTAAAATGGTAGCCGGTGAATTGTATGAATTGCTTTGCGATAAAATTTTTGTTGCACACAATGTAAATTTTGATTACTCCTATTTAAAATATCATTTTAAAGAAGCAGGATATGAGCTTGATTGTAAAAAACTTTGTACAATAAGATTGGGCAGGCAAATTCTGCCGGGATATAAAAGTTATAGTCTGGGAAATTTTTGCAGGGAGATTGGTATCCCGATTGAACAGCGTCACAGGGCGGGAGGCGATGCTGATGCTACGGTAAAATTGTTTCATCATCTTTTGCAGAAAGATACCAACAGCCACATTCAAAATATGCTGAAGGTAAAGAGCAAAGAACAACACCTTCCGCCGAATTTACCTGCAAAACAAATTAAGCAGTTGCCACAAAATCCGGGTGTATATTATTTTCATGATAACAAGGGGAAAGTTATTTACGTCGGAAAAGCGAAGAATTTATCAAAGCGTGTCAACAGTCATTTTGCAAATAATAAACCGGGAAAACAAAAGCAGGAATTTCTCAGGAATATTCACAGCATAACTTATAAGACTACGGCAACGGAATTAATGGCCTTCATTCTTGAAAGCACAGAAATAAAAAAGTTTTGGCCTGATCAAAACCGCAGCCTTAAAAGGTTTGAGCAGGCATACGCTTTATATTCTTTTGAAGACAGGAATGGTTACCTGCGGCTTGCGATTGAAAAAAAGAATAAAAATATTAAGCCCTTATACACTTTTAATTTATTGGTTGAAGGACATAATTTGTTGAGAAAACTTTCACACCAGTTTCAACTTTGTCCTAAGCTTTGTTTTTTGCAGCATGATAATATTGAATGCGAAGGAAGGAATGATGGAAGGTGTGTAGGAAGTTGTGATAAAAAAGAATCACCGGAAGAATATAACCGCCGGGTTACGGAATGCATTGAACAATTGCATAAAGAATTACCCACATTTGCTTTAGTAGATTATGGACTAAATGTAGAAGAGCAAAGCTGCATTTTAATGGAGAAAGGCAGATTTTATGGAATGGGTTATTTGCCTTCGCACGTGAGCATCAGCGGTATCGATGATCTTAAAAATTATATAACACCTTATTCAGAGAACGATTATATAAGAGGCCTGGTTTACCAGCACGCAGTAAAATTTCCACACAAAAAAATTGCTTTGATAAATTGATTAATGTTCAGACATTACCTCTATTGTAGCGCCGATACCTCTTTCAGTAATAGCATTACACATGGGTTTTAAAAAGTCATAACCACCCTCCTTTACTGAATATTTTCCCTTGGTATGAATTATCATGGCGCATTGTTCGGCCTGTTCAAAAGTATGGCCGCAAACTTCCATCAGCGTTTCTATAACCCAGTCAAAAGTGGTAACATCATCATTCCATACAATTAGCTGGCAAGGGCTTTCAACACTTGTGAGCACATCGGTGTCGGGGGATTCTTTAGTATGTGTATTTGTTTCTAGCATTATTCTTATATCAAAATTAATTTTTTTTTAGTAACCAGCTTTAGTTTTTCATGGGGTTATCGTTCCCATATGGCGGAGCTCACTTCAACCCCATACCTTTATGCCGCATTAAAAATTACCGGTATTGGTGGAATGTTTATTAAAGCCAAACATGTTAAATCTTTAGCAGCATGGTATCAAAAGCAGTTAGGCATTGAATTTGGTAATAACAGCTATGTTGATTTTAAATGCCCGCCTGAAATCGGAACGGCAGGAATAAATAAAAATTTTGCTGTGCCCGGCCATACTGTATTCTCCCTCTTTAAAGAAAATACAATGTATTTTAGTCCTGCCGAAAAACCATTTATGATCAACTCCAGGGTAAATGACCTGGATGGATTATTAGATGAATTACAAAAAGACGGGTAGAAATAGTAGAAGAAAAAGAGGATATGAATATGGAAAATTTGGATGGATAATAGATCCGGAAGGAAATAAGATTGAGCTTTGGCAACCCATAGATAACAAACTCTGATTTTGAATTTATAAATTGATTAAATATTTGCATATGAAAAGCTTCCGGATTATTCTGCCCTTAGTATTACTGTTTTTGTTTGCTGATGTGCAGGGACAAAAGAAAAAAGTAACAACAAAAAAGGCTGTCAGCAACAACACAGTTGTAATAAAAATGGCTGAAAGAAATTTCGGGTCTCCATCATCCATATCAGCAATCACTGATGTTATTGAATCTGATGCCGCTTATGAAAGTCTTAAAAACCTGGTTGAAAATTACGGTGTTACCATTACTTATGCAGATAATACTTTCAGAGGGAAAGAATCTTTAAAGCGGGGAGATTTTATAGTTGCGCTTAATGCAGCTTTAAATAATCTGAAAAGTAAAATGGATGCTGCAGGTGTAGTTGATACAACATTATTTAATACTTACGACCGCAACAGGGGTGGAGCTTATCTAACAGGCGTTTCGCAGGTAAAAGATTTGCCGGAAACCAGCATTTATTTCCCCGCGGCAAAATCATTAATTGAGCGCTGGGGTATTGCAGCACCGTTTGCACTTAATAAAACCTTGAATGCAAATTCCACCATACCTGAAAAAGAAGTGTATGATATACTGCGTGTAACAATGGGTTATAATTCGGCGGGTGTTAATCCATATTCAACAGCTATTACCAGGGATAAATTTGCAATTGTTCTTAATAATGCCGTTACTCAAAAAATGACAGAAATAAATTCTTTGCATACCATGCAACAGGCCAAAAGAGATGCGGAAAGAAGGCGCCAGCTTGATTCTCTTCAAAGAGTTGATATGCTTCGTAAAGATTCCATTACCAAAGAAATTGAATTAAGAAAACAGGAAGCGGCACAAAAAGAAGAAGAAGCCAGGAAAAAATTACTGGAAAAAAAGAAAAACTAATTCCCATTTATATTGCCCTGTGGATCTATACAGATGAGGTATTTTTTAAAAGCTCCCGGAATTCTTTTATAACCTGTGTTGTATAATCTATTTGTGCATCTACTCTTTCTTTATTTGTAGTGATTTTTTTAACCGATAAAATTTCTTTTTTATTGGCAATGGCAAAAAAAGCAAACAGGTCATTTAAACCTTTCTCAGGCATTTTTGTTGCATAGCCTGTTATGGCAATTCCATAATCACTTATAAAAAGTTTATTAACCTGCAAAGCCATTTCGCAGGCTACCTTTTCGGTAACACAATCATCTTCTAAAGCAGCAATCGGTTCAATATTTAAATGCTTTGTTTTTTGGCCTGCATTGTAAGCAGTAATACCTCCCTGGAAAAATTTAGCGGCATCAATAGCCGAGGAGAATGCTGCTTGTAAATGGCCTGCCGTTACACTTTCTGCCACTGATAAAGTCAGGTGTTTTGTGGTAAGTAATTCTTTAATGTTGTTTATAATATTCTGATCGTATAGCATATCCAAATTTTTTCAAATTGCATAGCTAAAGCCTTGCCAAACTTATCCTGTTTGTTTTTTACTCATAAACAGCCCCTGCATAATAGCCTTAAGGGTAGTGCCGAATTGTTTTGTGATTAAACCGTATTTTAAAATCCCTAAAACTGACTTCACATATATATATAAGTGGTTGGTTTTTCTTTTATCAAAAGGATATATATTTTTTCTTATAAAAAGATAATTTCTTATTCCTAAAAGTTCCTTTGGGTTTAGTCTTCTTCCTTTAGGCAAAAAATCAGGACCAATATTTTTTACTGTTTTATGATATACAACACTATTGCCAATTAAATATCCTGGCCCATATTTTCTCAGCCGGATAGTATATTCGAGATCGTCATACCAGATAAACATTTTCTTTAAAGGATAGCCGGCAGCCTTTACGGCCGCAGTATTTATCAGCACCGATACAAAAGAACAGTAAATAACTTCAGAAGATTTTAGTGAAGGATATTCTTCTTCATTATAGCCGGCCTTACGTAAGGGTATGTTCATTTTATGAAGTGTATCATCTTGCCATAATACAGTACTGCATAAAAAAGAAGATGCAACATTAAAATATTCGCTTGAGACAAATGCTTCTAAGGCGCCTGGCGTTGTAATGGTATCATCATCCATGCACCACACCCAATCAAAATTATTATCTACAGCATATTTTACGCCGCTGTACTGCCCGCCTGAGCTGCCGGCATTAGGTTGGGTGATAACAGTAATATCATTTTGAGATGAGAGCCATTCCGCAGTTCCATCAGTACTCCCGTTATTAATAATAAATATCTTATCGGGCAACCTGCTTTGCATGCGTAGCGCTGTAATACATTCCTGCAATAACGCCAGGCGGTTATAGGTAACTACAATTGCGGCTATCTTAGGATTTATCATGATATTAATTTCTGAATTCCGGGATTTTTACAACGATTGCATAAATATAGTTGGTTGACTTTTAATTTTGTTGAAATAATAGGTGTAGAATTGGAATACAGATATACCTGATCTTATAAAGTTAATTGGTGGAATAAAATATTTTTAAAATTATTATGAAAGCTATTAATACAGCACTATGTTCCTTTGGTATGAGCGGATGGGTTTTTCATGCGCCGTTTATTATAACTGATCCGCATTTTAAATTATATGCCGTTTGGGAGCGTTCTAAAAACCTGGCACAGGAAAAATATCCCGGTGTACTAACCTACAGAACACTGGAAGAAATGCTTGCAGATGATGAAGTTGAATTAATGATTGTGAATACGCCTAATTACACCCATCACGATTATACAAAAAAAGCACTCCTTGCAGGTAAACATGTAATTGTAGAAAAGCCTTTTACAGTTACAGTTGAAGAGGGACAAGAACTGATCGGATTAGCTAAGAAACAAAATAAAAAACTTTCAGTATACCATAACCGGCGCTACGACAGCGATTATAAAACGATAAAGAAAATTTTGGATGAAAAATTATTGGGAGATCTTGTTGAAGCTGAATTTCATTTTGACCGGTATTCAGAAAATTTAAGTCCGAAAGTTCATAAAGAAATCCCGGGACCGGGTACAGGCACATTATATGATTTGGGGTCTCACTTAATTGACCAGGCTTTACAATTATTCGGAATGCCTCAGGCGGTTTTTGCCGATATCAGGATCATTCGTCCTATTTCAAAAGTGGATGATTATTTTGACCTGTTGTTATATTATCCGCAATTAAGAGTACGAATCAAATCGAGTTACCAGGTGCGGGAACCATTACCAGGTTACATTCTTCATGGCGCTAAAGGTTCTTTTATCAAACCAAAAACAAATATCCAGGAGATACAATTGCAGGAAGGTAAAACACCGGGAAAAACAGGCTGGGGGTTAGAGCCTGAATCGGAAAGAGGTTTATTGCATACTGAAAAAGACGGAAAAATTATCAGGGAATATATCCAGTCAGAAACAGGAAATTACGGGGAATATTATGATGGTATGTATGAAGCCATACGAAATAATAAAGCCGTACCTGTTACCCCGGAAGCCGGCCTTAATGTTATTAAAATAATTGAAGCGGCTTTTAAAAGCAATACATTAAAACATATTGTTGAAATATAATTACACGGGCAGGGTTTATTACGATTTATTTTATAATATCGTTTCGTGAATAAAAGTGAATTGATTAATGTGTGCTATAATTATATGGCTTAGGTGCAAAAAAAATAATAAAGAAAATAAATGAAAAGAATCCCGGTTACATTCCTGTTAATGATTGCAGTACCAATTTGCATGTTAGCGCAAACAAGAACAAATAAAACCGTTTTACTGGATAATTATTTTAATCATGAGGTAAAGAAAGATGTAACAGGAAAAGATATTGTATGGCATTATACATGGGATGAGCAGGACAATGGCGGTTATTCAACGTTTGGAACTATATTTCATAAGTATGGGGTACAAACAGAAACTTTATCCTTTGCGCCTGCGATGGAAAATTTAAAAAATGCAGACATCTATATCATTGTAGATCCCGATACAACAAGTGAAAACAAAAAACCAAATTATATACAACCTAAAGATATAAATGCAATTTATAAGTGGGTGAAAAGGGGAGGAGTGCTGCTGCTGTTTGGCAATGATTCTCCCAATGTAGAATTTACTCATTTTAACCGGTTGGCTGCAAAATTTGGATTTCAATTCAACTATAACAGTTGTAACAAGGTTCCCGGGAATAAATATGAGATGGGAGCTTTAATTATTCCGGGGGATAATACTATTTTTAAAACTGCAAAAAAGATATTTATAAAAGAATATTCATCGCAAACGGTAACAACCGCAAAGCCTGTATTTACTGATGGAGATATTATTGTAATGTCTGTTGCTAAAATTGGAAAGGGAACTGTGTTTGCGGTGGGTGACCCCTGGTTCTATAATGAATATGTAGATGGAAAAAAATTGCCTGCAGAATTTGAAAATTATAAAGCTGCAGAAGACCTGGTAAAGTGGGCTGTTGACCAAATAAAGAAAAAATAATACGGAGGAAAATAAAATATGGATTACGTTGCAGATTTTTTACCTGTCTCATCTGTGGCAGAGGCAGATGATGTTGCCAATAAATTGCTGAAGTATGTTTAAATCAAGCTCATGAAAAAATTCTTAGGAAAAAATTTTCTTCTGCAAAATGCAACTGCAAAAAAGCTGTATCATGATTATGCAAAGGCAATGCCCGTGATAGATTATCATTGCCATTTATCGCCTGAACAAATAGCAAATGATATCAACTTTGAAAATATTACCCAGGCATGGTTATCCGGCGATCACTATAAGTGGCGGGCAATGCGTACCAATGGAGTTGAAGAAAGTTATATCACCGGCGATAAAAGTGATTATGAAAAATTTGAGATGTGGGCTGAAACAGTTTCTTATACATTGCGTAACCCTCTTTACCACTGGACTCACCTGGAGTTGCAGCGCTATTTTGATATTGATGAGATATTAAACGCCGGCAGTGCTAAAAAAATTTATGCAGAGTGCAGCAGTAAGCTCCAGACAAAAGAATATTCTATTCGCAACCTGTTGCGCAGGATGAATGTAAAAGTTGTATGCACTACGGATGACCCAACAGATACATTAGAACACCATCAGAAAATAAAAGATGACGGGTTTGAAATAAAAATATTCCCCGCTTTCCGCCCTGATAAAGCAATAAATGTTGATGATGTTGCAGGCTTTAATATTTATGTGGAAAAATTGCAGGCCGTAAGCAATATAAACATTAGTTCTTTTGAATCATTTCTGGATGCATTAAAACAGCGTCATGATTTTTTTGCAACAATGGGCTGTACGGTTTCTGATCATGGGCTGGAACATATTTATGCTGAAGATTATACAGATGCAGAAATCGTGGTGGCATTTTATAAAATACGCGATGGCAGGGAGCTTACTTCGGACGAAAGGAACAAATTCAAATCTGCCATGCTGCACATTTTTGCCATTTGGGATTGGGAAAAAGGCTGGGTGCAGCAATATCATTTAGGCGCCTTAAGAAATAATAATACAAGATTGTTAGAGCAATTGGGGCCGGACACAGGCTGGGATTCCATCAGCGATGTTCACCAGGGAAAAGCTTTGGCTAAATTTTTAGGAAGACTGGATTCTACAAATCAATTGGCAAAAACAATTTTGTATAATCTTAACCCGGCTGACAATGAATTAATGGCAACCATGGCAGGTAATTTTAATGATGGCTCTGTTGTGGGAAAAGTTCAGTTGGGTTCAGCATGGTGGTTCTTAGATCAGAAAGATGGAATGACAAAACAAATAAACACCTTATCCAACATGGGATTGCTTAGCAAATTTGTAGGCATGCTAACAGATTCGAGGAGCTTTCTTTCCTATCCACGCCATGAATATTTCAGGAGGATACTATGTAATTTATTCGGAGAGGAAATTGAAAATGGCGAGCTACCTAACGATCTAAAATGGACAGGAAAAGTTATTGAAGACATCTGCTACAACAATGCAAAAAATTATTTTAACTGGTAATGCAAAAGGTTCTGTGCTTTGGCGAATTATTGTTACGTATTTCTCCTGCGCCTCATGAGAATGCAGCGGAAAAGCAACCTATGCTTTTATATATGGGCGGCGCAGAAGCCAATGTGGCAACCGCTTTGGCAGGATGGAATGTTCCCGTAAAATACTGTACCGTACTTCCGGATAATTTTATGAGCAGGCATGTAATTGATTACCTGGAATACAAAGGCATTTACACTTCATCCATTTTATTTTCAGGGAACAGGATAGGAGTTTATTATTTAGAGCGTGGTGCTGACCTGAAAAGTGGGGTAATATATGACAGGGAACGCTCTTCATTTTCCGAATTAAAACCCGGTATGATAGATTGGGATAAAGTGCTGAGAGATGTTGCATGGTTTGATTTTTCAGCTATCAGTCCTGCATTAAATCAAAATGTTGCTGATGCCTGTAAAGAAGCACTGGAAGCAGCATCCAGGAAAAATATTCCCATCTCTGTTGATCTGAATTATCGCTCAAGATTATGGAAGTATGGTAAAGAGCCTGTGGAAGTGATGCCCGAACTTGTGCAGTATTGTGATGTGATAATGGGAAATATCTGGAGTGCAAACAGTTTACTGGGTATAGTATTGGATGAAAATATTCACGATAAAAAAAGCAAGCAGGCTTACCTGGATCATGCAGAGAAAACTTCTGAGGAAATAATAAAAATGTTTCCAAAATGTAAAACGGTTGCCAATACCTTTCGTTTTGACAGTGCAGATGATATTTTGTATTACACCACTTTATTTCAGGGCGGCAAACAATTTGTCTCTCCTGAGTTTACCTGTCATGGTGTGATCGACAGGAGCGGCAGCGGCGATTGTTTTATGGCAGGATTAATATATGGCTTGTACAACAATCACAGCTCGGAAGAATTATTGAACTATGCTACAGCAGCAGCTTTCGGAAAATTACAGGAGCATGGGGATTCTACTGAACAGGATGTTTTAAAGGTGACAACTGAAATTGCAAATAATTGATGAAACTAAAAGTTTGCAACAATCCTCTCCCCTATCTCCCCTTCGGGGAGATAGGGGGCTTTTATATCTTCACCTTTATAACCAGCTTCTTTATTTCTCCCTCACCAATCATCGGTGCATGTAC
This sequence comes from Chitinophagaceae bacterium, assembly GCA_028288585.1. Classification (GTDB taxonomy): domain Bacteria; phylum Bacteroidota; class Bacteroidia; order Chitinophagales; family Chitinophagaceae; genus Ginsengibacter. The sequence goes on from JAQBNL010000063.1 coordinate 32,592, forward strand.
ATCTTCAGGAAAGAAGATGGCGAACTGGTTATCGGTTAAGTGGAAAAACATACCAGGAGCATCATTGTAAAACACAACATCTTTCTCTTCATTGTATTCACCTTTCTGTTCTTTGCATTCACTTCTTGGCTTCCATCCAAATTGCTCTTTACCTTTTATGCAAAGCTGTATATCTATGTGCTTATCATGGCATTCAAATTTTGCAATAGACTCTGCAGCGGCCATTCCTTTTTTATTGGAGACGATGGCTCTTAAATTATCGCCATCAATTTCAAATTTGCCATCTTCAAGGGTTGCAAGATTTTGCGATTTGATATACTCAAATGCTTTTGCAAACAAGGGGTGAATGCTATTGTATTTTTCTGAGTTGGAAAGAATGTCTATTACCATGAGTTTTATTTTTTGCTTTTTACTTTTATAAAAATTCCATCAACAGAAGCATTCAGACCAAAAAATCCATCACAGTCTCCATATCCTTTGGTATAATCGATAAATATAAAATCTCTTAAAAACTTCACCCTAAATTCACAACTATCTGAATTAGGTATTTTATAAATAAATTGATTATTATAAATAGCAACAGTGTCAGTATCAATAGAAGCAATATTTCTGGAAGGATCACTTGTAACTGATGAAATGTCAAATGAAATCTTATCATCTGTGATTTTTGTCACATTCAATCCTCCTTGATAACCTTTTTCTCCATAGGCATAAGAGTAATTACCTGCTATATCTTTTGGTTGAAAGCTTGTATCAATATTGGTTAATAGAGTGTCTTTAGCAGATAATTTAAACTTTAATTCTTTCTGATTTTTAGTTGACGCCCATATTCCTTCAAATGCACTATCCAACTTAGAAAAATTAAATACACCAGTTATTGTTCCGTCCCTTTGATATTCACAGATTCGTATATCTCCTTCCTTTGGAATGTTACCCAAAATTCTAATTGGAGTTGAACTTTTACTTTTTGTATAGAACAATTCGCCTTGTATCAAACTGTCTTTTACAATTACCCATAAAAATATGGGTATGTTAGAATTGATATTACCAACCCAATAATGAATACTATTCTGACTTTGTGAATTATTAACTTCTGAATTGTTTAAAGTACTGTCTTGATTGTTTGCTTGAGTAGAATTAATTTTTGTTTGACAACTAAAAATTAAAAGAGCTACAGCGAATAAACAAAATTTCATTATTAAAGGTTTCTAAATGTTGCCAATTGGTATGCCGATGAAGTGATTGCGACGCAACGATGATGCTATAAAAAATTATTGCTGGAATTCAAAGCCTCACCCTCATTCCCTCTCCCATAGAGAGGGACGGTGCCTTAGAATAAAGCCAAATATTTTATCTTCCACATCATCTTCAAAAAAATCCGGACCAATTAATTCCCAACGATCTCCTCCTTCTCCTCCCCCGTTGGGGGAGATAGAGGGGGCCGTCTTACCTCTGCACCCTTCCGCTTGCATCACCCTTCATCAATTCTTTTACATCATTTAAAGTAGCATGATTAAGATCGCCGGGAATAGTATGTTTTATTGCAGAAGCAGCAACACCAAATTCAGCAGCATCCTTCATTGCCATACCGGTAACCAATCCGTAAATGAAACCGCTTGCAAATGAATCACCGCTGCCAACTCGGTCAACGATACGAACTTCATATTGTTTGGTATGATAAAACTCATTGCCATCATACACCAAAGCACTCCAGCCATTATCTGATGCACTGTGACTCTCCCGTAGTGTAGAAGCAATGTATTTAAAACCAAACTTATCTTTCATTTGTTTAAAAACATCTTTGTATCCTTCAAGATTTAATTCACCTTTTGTAATATCTGTGCCTGCGCTTTTAAAACCAAGTGTTGTATCCGCGTCTTCTTCATTGCCGATGCATACATCAACATGCTGGCAAAGCTTCGTCATCACTTCTCTTGCTTTTTCTTTGCTCCATAATTTTTTGCGGTAGTTAAGGTCGATGCTGGTTGTGATACCTTTTGCTTTGGCTGCTTTTAAAGCGGCTTCAGTTAATGCTGCAGACTTATCGCTTAGCGCAGGCGTTATGCCTGTTGTATGAAACCAATCTGCACCTTCTAATATTTTATCAAAATCAAATTCAGAAATATCCACTTCAGAAATCGCAGCGTCGGCACGGTCATAAATTACCTGTGATGCTCTCATGGATGCACCGGTCTCTAAAAAATAAATGCCTAATCTTTTTCCGCCACGGGCAATAAATTGTGTGTCTACTCCATACCTGCGTAAATGATTTATCGCAGCCTGTCCAATTGCATTATCAGGAACTTTGGAAACAAACGTTCCCTGCAATCCATAATTACAAAGCGCAGCTGCAACATTGGCTTCGCCGCCGCCGTAGGTAACATCAAAGGTGTCAGCTTGTACAAATCTTTTAAAATCGGGGGTGGAGAGGCGGAGCATTATTTCGCCAAGGGTTACAACTTTTTTAGCCATGATGTTAATTTGTAAGTAAGTATTTTTGTTTGAACTCGATTGGTTCAAATATCTTTCATATTTGGTTAATGAGCAAGAATAAATGTGATAACGATTGCGTAAATAGTTATTGTATTTCTGCTTAATTCCAATATCATTGTTAATAAATAAAAATGTATGGATAAGAAAGCTGAACTATTAAAATTAATACCTGAGCAAGGGATATTGCCGCTGTATTTTACTAAGGACTCAGAAGTAAGCGTAAACGTTTTAAAAGCATTATATAATGCCGGGATACGTGCAGTTGAATATACCAACCGTGGAGAGGCGGCATTGCAGAATTTTAAAAAGATGAGAGAGGTTTGTGATTCTGAATTGAAAGGGATGTACCTGGGCGTTGGAACAATTAAGGATGGAGCAATGGCACAAACATTTATTGATGCAGGCGCAGATTATATCATTTCGCCGGGGCTTGTACAAAGCGTTGCTGAAGTGGCAGATAAAAATAATATGCTTTGGGTGCCGGGATGTATGACTCCTTCTGAAATAATTTTTGCAGAGACATTAGGCGCTAAAATGATAAAATTATTCCCGGGAAATATTTTAGGCCCTGCTTTTTTAAGTGCGATAAAAGAACTCTTTCCTAATTTATTGTTTATGCCCACGGGTGGTGTTGATCTGGATAAAGAAAATATTGCAGGGTGGTTTAAAGCAGGTGTGTGTGCGGTTGGTATGGGGAGTAAATTGATAAGTAAGCAATTACTTGAAGAAAAAAATTATGTAAAAATTGAAGAGCTTACCAGGCAGGCAATGGAAATTGTAAAATCAATAAAAGGAAACTAATGAAGATAATTAACAGTGTTCATCCTGATGATTTTAAAAGTTATAACACTTCAACTATTAGAGATAGATTTTTATTGGATGAACTGGCACAGCAGGGTAAAATAAATTTTGCATACACACATTACGACAGGATGATGGCAGGACTTGCAATGCCTGCAGGAGAAGCACTTGAACTTCCTTTGTTTGATATTTTAAGAGCCGGGTATTTTTTGGAGAGAAGAGAAATGGGAATTATAAATGTGGGTGGAGATGGAATAATCTCTGCAGGCGGTGAAAATTTTTCTCTTAAGAAATTAGATTGTTTGTATATCGGTAGAGGAACAGAAAAAGTAACTTTTTCCAGTGCTGATGCCGCAAAGCCTGCCGTGTTTTATATTTTATCTGCACCTGCACATGCTGTGCATCCAACTAAATTATTAAAGAAAGAAGAAGCACAGGGAGGTGCAATGGGCGCTGCAGAAACGGCCAACAAAAGGACTATCTACCGCTATATTCATAAAGATGGTTTGCAAAGCTGCCAGTTGGTGATGGGATTGACTATTTTAGAAACAGGAAACGTTTGGAATACGATTCCTGCGCATACACACGACAGGCGGATGGAAGTTTATTTTTATTTTGATGTGCCGGAGAACCAGGCTGTATTTCATTATATGGGCGAGCCGCAGGAAACGAGACATATGGTTGTGAAAAATTATAATGCAACAGTATCACCCCCATGGAGCATACATGCAGGAAGCGGTACCAGTAATTATGGATTCATCTGGGGAATGGCAGGAGAGAATTTAGAGTACACAGATATGGATGTTATCCAGTTAAACGATTTAAGGTAAAAATAAACTCTTTGTGCAGCTTAGAGGCTTTGTGTCTTAGTGGCAATTTTTTTGAGCCACAAAGACTCTAAGATAGAAAGTAACAAAAAGAAATTTAATATTAATAAATACATTTCATGAACGAATTTTCATTGCAGGATAAAGTAATAATTGTAACCGGCGGCACAGGTATTTTAGGGAATGCATTTGTTAATGCAATTGTGGACGCAGGTGGTGCTGTTGGCATCTTAGGCAGAAAAAAAGATGTTGCAGAGCAAAGAGCAGATACTATAAATAAAAAGGGCGGGAAGGCGCTTGCATTAGTTGCGGATGTTATGGATGAAAAACAATTGAAGGAAGCAAAAGAAAAAGCGCTAAAATATTTCGGTAAGATAGATGGCCTGGTAAATGCGGCAGGTGGTAATATGCCTGAGGGAGTGCTTAATCCCGATGAAGACATTTTTACAATGAACATTGATGGGATGAAGAAGGTCACTGACATCAATCTTTGGGGAACAGTAATTCCAACGCAGGTTTTTGGAGATGCCATTGCACAAACAGGAAAAGGAAGTATTGTAAATATTTCTTCCATGAATTCCAAAAGAGCAATAACAAAAGTGCTGGGATATAATATGGGTAAAGCAGCTGTAGATTGCTATACCCAATGGTTTGCAGTGGAACTGGCTAACCGTTATGGAGATAAAATAAGAATGAATGCATTAGCACCAGGTTTTTTTCTAACAGAACAAAACAGGAACCTTCTTACAAAGCCCGAAGGCGGTTATACCGAAAGAGGGGCATTGGTAATTAAGCAAACTCCATTCAAACGCTTTGGTCATCCTGATGAATTAAAAGGCACATTGGTTTGGTTGCTGAGCGATGCATCACAATTTGTGACTGGTGCTATGATATGCGTAGATGGTGGGTTTTCAATTTTTGGAGGAGTTTAATTTTTAATCATCATTATATGAAGAAATTATTTTTATCAGCATTGTTCTTTGCAATGTCATTTTTATTTATAACAGCAGTTGCACAGGATACAAATGAATGGACAAAGAAGAAAGCAAAAAAATGGTTCAAGAAAAAAGAGTGGCTTGGCGGATTGGAATTAAAGCCTCATAAAACAATCAATGTGCAGGAATTTGCACGCCAGTATCATGCTAATAAAGCTTACTGGGATAAAGCATTTGCGTATTTAAAAAACACTGACCTTAATAATATCCCCAAAGGAAAATATCCAATCGATGGCGATAATGTGTTTGCTTCTGTTACTGCAGATTCTTCCAAAGATTTTGATAAAACAAACTGGGAATCTCACCGTAAATATATTGATATACAATACGTGATAAATGGGGAAGAAAAGATAGGTGTATATCCTGTTTCAGATGCGGCAGTCACTAAAGAATATGATGAGAAAAAAGATGTTGCCAATTATTCTGCTGATGGAAAATTGTATTCAGCAACCCCGGAAACATTTTTTGTTTTCTTTCCTACCGATGCTCACAGGCCAAATATAACCCCCGGCGATAATAAGGTAGTTAAGAAGATTGTAATAAAAGTGAGGTATACGGAATGATTCCATTTAAATTTTTTAAAATTGATTTCGGGGCATATATTTGCACTCCCAAAATTTAAGGGAGCATAGCTCAGTTGGTTTAGAGCATCTGCCTTACAAGCAGAGGGTCCGCGGTTCGAACCCGTGTGCTCCCACAAAGTAAAAGAGATTCAACAGAATCTCTTTTTTATTTTTTAGACTATTAACCATTGCGGATTCCGATCTAAGTTCTTGCATAAAATATTTTGCAGCATCTAATTCAGATTTTTAAAAATCTA
>JAQBNL010000013.1 GCA_028288585.1 Chitinophagaceae bacterium
AGTAATTCTGAATTTATTGGGGAAAGGAAAGTTTGGTGGAAGGGATTAATAAATCTTATACCAATTCCTGTAAGCTGCTTCTTATCTTCCCAATAAGATCTTTCTGCAACATTTTCTCAGCCATCAGTATCATATTTTTAAAAGCAATGGCATGTGATATACCATGGCCGATTATTACAGGTTTGTTTACACCCAATACAGGTACGCCTCCATAAATCTCGAAATTAAAACGGTTAAAATGCTCATCATTAATTTCCCGGCGATTGACAATATCATAAATTGATTCTGCAAATTTTAAAATAACATTGCCTGTAAATCCTTCGCAAACCATTACATCTGCTTTGCCTGTTAAAAGATCACGACCTTCAACATTACCTATAAAATTTATTTGTTTATTTTCTTTCAGCAGGGGATAGGCAGCCTGGGCTAAAATATTTCCTTTGCCTTCTTCTTCGCCTAAATTTACAAGACCAACTTTGGGATCGTCAAAGCCTAAAATATATTTCGAGAATAATGAACCGAGCAATGCGAACTGCGATAGATTCTCCGGCTTGCAATCTGCATTCAAACCCACATCAACCAATAAGCCAAGCCTCCCATCTTCTCTTGGCATATAAGCTCCAATGGTTGGTCGCATCACACCTTCAATTGCTTTAATGCTGAACAGTGCGCCAACCATCATTGCACCTGTGTTGCCTGCACTTATAAATGCATCTGCTTTATCTGTTGCCAGTAAATGAAAACCAATTGCAATAGAAGAATGTTTTTTTTCTTTTAAAGCTTTTGTAGGGTGCTCATGCATTTCAATAACCTGTGATGCATGAATTATTTGAAGAGTATCAGTAGGAATATTATGTCTATCGAGCAGTTCCTTTATTGCGGGCTCATCGCCAATGAGAATTAATGTTGTATCAAAAATTTTATCCTGCAGGTAAACTTCTATACCTTTTATTGCTTCCAAAGGCGCAAAGTCGCCGCCCATCATATCAAGCGCTATCTTCATTGATCGTCGGTTAATCAAAAAATAAAATTCCAAAATCTAAGCTGAAGTTCTCAAACTTAAATTTTGGAATAATAAATATATTAAACGTTTGCCATTCGCAAACGAAGCAATTAACTGCCTGCTTTAATCGGCGCTTTCTCTGCTACAACTTTTCCTTTGTAATACAGCTTGCCTTCGCTTACATGTGCACGGTGGCGAACATGCGTTTCATTAGTTGTTTTATCAACGCTTAATGTTGGAGCATCTGCTTTGTAATGTGTTCTTCTCTTTGCACTTCTTTGCTGACTATGTCGGCGTTTGGGATTTGGCATAACCTAAATTTTAAATATTATTTTATTTTATTTCTAAATTGTTCAAGTCCTTCTGATAAGGGATTATTTCCCTTGTTCACTTCTTCCATTTTTTTAAGCATCTCTAAAACTTCCCTGTTGCATTGCGGACCACCTATCTCATCTTCTTTGCATCTCCTTTGCATGGGTATGCTAAGACTAACAAATTCATATATCCAGTCTGCTACATGAAGATGGCTTTCTGTCCGGGAGAGGTAATAAATATCCGGGTCTTCTTCCGTTTCATTCATCTCGTCGGGATTTTCAACCAGTTTTATCACCATGTTAAATTCGTCCCACAACTCCATGCCCAGGTTATTTCCGCAACGGTCACAAATTACCTCTACATTCCCGCCTACTTCAAACTTCAATATCATGAAAGAAGTGTTCCTCTCAAGCGTTAATTTGATCTTAGCATGGCAGTTGGAAAAATCTGTTTGCTTATACTCCTGAAAGAACTTTTCATCCACCTCGTAATGATATTCATGCAAGCCGGGCTTTAATCCTACAAACGCAATATCATATTCACGCCGGTTTCCCATAATCACTATTTTAAAGGCTATCCACCCAAATATTCCATTTCTGGAACGGGCGGGCAAAGGTAAGTATTTATAGTGATAAATGACGACTGAAATTGAAGATTGTTATACTTGCCATTATCTTTATGCTCCTTATGAACGTAAGAAACAAAGTTACAAAACGAAGATTGGCCTGGATTGGTGGTTTAACCCTTGCAATTATATTTATTAAGATATTTTCCACCAATGCTGAATGGGTAGAAGAGGCTTATTCAACAAAGGTTTATGCGGTGTTTTCTTCTTTTTTTAGAATACTCTTAGGCTGGCTGCCATTTAGTATTGGGGATATTTTGTATTTACTGGTAATTGTATGGTTTATATGGAAACTATGGAGATTTTCTGCCAAACTATTCAAAAGAAAACTTAACAGGAAATGGTTTGGAAACACCGGGTACAGGCTGCTGATTATTGGAATGATGGTGTATATTATTTTTAATATTTTTTGGGGAATAAATTACAACCGGAAAAGTATTGCAGAGCAATTGAACTTAGAGCTGGCCAAAAGAGATACTGCTGACCTTAAAACGATTGAAAGACTGTTGTTACAGAAAGTAAATGAAAGTAAACAGGCGCTTATCAATCAACAAGCTCCATATCCTTCCAATAAAGAATTATTTAAAAGAGCTGTTGCCTGTTACAGGCAGGTGAAAAAATCATATCCTTTTCTTTCTTATAAGCCAGGGTCAGTAAAGTCATCGATGTTTGGCTTATTGGGTAATTATTTTGGATTTACAGGTTATTACAATCCTTTTACGGGGGAAGCGCAGGTGAACACATTGGTCCCTAAATTTATTTTGCCTTACACAACTTCCCACGAAATTGCCCACCAGTTAGGTTATGCAAAAGAGGAAGAAGCAAATTTTGTAGGATACCTGGCAGCAACATCATCCACCGATACGTTGTTTCATTATTCCACCTACCTCGATCTTTTTGTATATGCCAACAGGCAACTATTTTTTGTTGATTCAACTGCTGCAAAAGACTTTGCTACACAATTATTACCGGCAGTAAAAGCAGATATCATAGAGTGGAGAGAATTTTTACGAAAACATAAAAACCCATTGGAGCCTGTAATACGGTGGGCTTATGGAAATTATTTAAGGGCTAACCAGCAGCCGAAGGGAATGACCAGCTATGATGAAGTTATTGCGGACCTTATTGCTTTTTATAAAAAGTACGGGAGGATATAGAAAGACTTTACTTCTTCTTTCCTTCAACCCCTTCTACCAATTTCTTCCTGAAATTTTCATCTTTTAATATCCTGGAATCAAAATCATTCATCCAGGATTGCAGTTTGTAGGTTTCCTTTCCTGTAAGGTCATTGAAGAAATATACCAGTTCTAATTTTGTTCCATCTTTTAAAGTTGCATATACCGTTTTAGTTAATACTGAAATGGTAGAGCCGCCAAACATTCCTACATGTTTAAGCCATGTTTTGCTGGAAGGAGATTCCATTAAAGTTTCCACGAGTTTGCCCAATACAGCATAGCTTTTTTCATTAAGAATAAGGCGGGCGTTTATTACTCTTGCAACCTTTGCATATTCTTTAGCCGTTGCTGCGGTAAGCCTTGCACTCCATGCTTTTTGCATTTTTATACTAAGGTCCTGCGGACGGAATTTTTCTTTATAACCTGAGTCCATATTCAATTCCCTGTGAATTGAAAAAACTGCTTTATAATAATCATCTTCTTTTAATGATTGTATTTCCTTTAAAATCTTATCCTCGGCCAGGCCCTTCGGATTCTGGTATAAAAATAATGAAGAGGGCATAGGATAAAGCAGGGTATGCTGTTTAAGCCCAAACATCCTGATATCATTTTTTAAATTACCAAAGCCCAGTAATTCCATTAGGTATTCAGCATTTGCAGTACTGCCATACATTATCATCCCTCTTGCAACATCAATTAATTTTATGCTGTCATTTTTAATGTGGCCAATCCTTGTTTCGTATTTTATCCAGTTGCGGTAGGCATCTCCATCGGTGTTAGGCAAATAATATTTATTGATATCCTTTAACGGAACAAGGGCATTAAATCCAAAAACATTATAGGCGGCCTGCTTGGCAAATTCAACAGCAACCATAATATTAGCAGCTCCTGCCAGTGGCATTAATTTATCCTCGTTAAGTTTTGTAAGTATGTAATCATTTTTTTGCAGGTAAAGCGAGGCCCTGTTCTTATTTTTCAAAAGAAAATTTAAAAGAGAATCTGCACCGGATTGGGCATGCAAAGAAGCCATTAAAAAACATCCGGCTATTGTAACAAAAACTATTTTCTTCATGATATAATTTACTTTTTAAAATTTATTCTTCCACATCATACTTTCAACAGGGCGGTCGGGCTGGCCGCTGTATTTAGCATCTTTCTTTGTGTTATACTTCACTTCAACTTCCCCATCAACAGGAAAATAAATTAATTGCCCAATCGGCATTCCTTTATAAATGCGGACCGGTATTTTACAGGAAATTTCCAGGGTCCAGTTTCCGCAAAATCCTACATCACCCTTTCCTGCCGTGGCATGTATGTCAATACCCAAACGCCCTGTTGATGATTTACCTTCAAGAAAAGGTACATGAACATGTGTTTCAGTATATTCTTCCGTAACGCCTAAATATAATTCCCCCGGTTGTAAAACAAAGCCTTCTTCAGGAATTTCGAAGTGGTTTATTTCATTATGCTTTTTAGCATCTAAAGTTTTGTCCTTATAGGTAGCAAGATGTTTTCCTAAGTGAACATCATAGCTGTTACTGCCTAAAAATTCGCGGTTATATGGCTGAATTTTTATAGTTTCCTTTTCTATTTCCTCAAGAATACGGTGGTCAGAGAGAATCATTCAAAAACTTTATTGATGATTGAGTAATTAATCATAAACTGCAATTGTAAACTTAAACTTGCAAAGATGCCTGTGTTTTATGAGCATATTAACGGTTTTGCAAAAATAGCTATTTGGCATATAGCCGAAGAAAAAAAATTTTTTCTTGAGAAAGTGCCGTTGCAAAGAGAAATAACGCATCCACATAAGCAATTGCAACATCTTGCAGGACGCTATTTGCTGCAGCATCTTTATCCTGATTTTCCTTATCATTTAATTGAAATAGCAGATACAAAAAAACCTTTTTTGCCCAACGAGGAGTATCATTTTTCTATTTCGCATTGCGGTGATTATGCGGCCGTAATAGTCAGTAAAAATCATCGTGTGGGTATCGATATAGAACTTGTGACTGAAAAAATTGAAAGAATAAAGCACAAATTTTTGAATGAAGAAGAATTGAATGCTGTAGGTAACAGGCAATCAGCAATTGACAATCAGCAATCAACCAATCAGCCAATTAACCAATTAACCTTGTTTTGGTGTTGTAAAGAGGCTGTGTTTAAATGGTATGGGGCAGGAGGAGTGGATTTTAGGGAGCATATTCATTTGCAGTTTGATGAAGGAAATAAAGAGCAGATCAGTTGTGAATTTGTAAAGGAGAAAAAGGTCTTATTAAAGATTCAGCATAAATATTTTGACGGATTATGCCTTGCGTGGGTAGCAACTGCTAACTGAAATTCTTTACAGGATCCTGGTTCAATACATCACATAATGATTCATATAAAACAGGATAAGTTGTTTTAACCTCCATGGGTTTCTCAAAAAATAGTTCAAGGCTTTCTGCCCAAAATTCCTGGAAGTTCTTTTTTGCATAACCGGAATAAAGGCAGAGAGCAGTATCCTGAATAGAAGTATAAACTTTGTTTCCGCATTCATTAAATTTAGTGAAGGCATTTATAAAATCACTGTCTTTAATTTCACAGGGACCAAAATTCTGATAATAATAAGCATGTGCCATTTCATGCAGGCCAACATTTTTGCCATCCTGTGGAAAACGAAATCCATCTAAAAAATATTTCCATGATATAGTGATCCTGTTTCCTGAAACATTACCTTCTAAAAACCGTATTGTTGGATGCACTCCGATATACTCCTCGGGATAAATATGTATATAAATAAAATGAGGAAGCAGGTATTCTTCCAGCCCAAAACTCACCTGTATCGCAGTAGCACTGATAAGTACAGGCATTTCTTTAAACCCGCTTTCGTCATGTATTTTAAAAACTTTATCATCCATAAATGACGTAAGGCGGGTAATAAATTTTTGCTTATCGTCGTTGTCTAAAGTTGAATAGAATATAAAATGCCTTAAAAGAATATCTTTTATTTCTTCTTCGGAAAGATCAAGCTGGTCGCCATAATAAATTAAACAATTGTCTTTGTCCTTTGTATGGTGTAACTGAGGTTCATCTATTTCATCATAAAAAATATTATCATTTACTTCCATCTTAGATTCAGGAAACAAAATAAATAATATACCAAATACCATTAGGGCTATCATTACTGCAACACCTATCCATTCTTCAACCGAGATGAGATAAAGCATTAACAGGGTTATTGCAACAAAATAAACATGAAAGCGTAACCTTTTATAATTCATACGGATCAAAATTCTGAATAGATCATTCTTCTATCCTGATATCTTCTGCAGTTCCATCAAGTAATGGGATATTTTGAACAGAGGCGCCCGCAATTCCTTTTACAGACCCATACATACCGGATGTGCTAAGTAAAACTTTATCCAATTGCTTTTCTCTTTCTTTCCATAGCTTTTCCATTTGAATACGTTCTCTTGAGATAGAATTCTTTATTGAAATAAACCCTTCTACAATAGCTTCCATCTGTTGCCTGAATTCCAGGCCAGTCAGGTAATTATAAAGCATCTGCATTTTTTCGCCTTTATTTTCTTCAGCTTTTTTTGATTCTGCAATCCTGATAATTGCATTGCGTAATGCTGAAGCCATCCCAAATAATTCTTTAAATGTACACAGCCATACACCATCCCTTTCGCCAAAGCAATCCATTCCCTTTGGAAAAACCTGTGTAACCAATATGGCAAGATCTGCCTGTTTGGTCCGCATATCAGTTTTCAATTTGTCTACCCATACATTATTCCAGCCCTTGGTACGTTTGCTTTCAAAAATAATTTTACCACATTCAGTTCCCATATTATTTCTTACAATTAAAATACAGTCAGCACCTTCTACACCTTTGCCAACTTCCACTACTGTATCAAACGGGAAATATTCTCTTAATTTATCTTCCAAAATAAGTTCCTGCGCTTCGCCCTGTGTTTGCATAGATCCCTGTTCGCTCTTACGTTTTAGGTCTTCAATAGTTTTTTTCATACTGTCGAGCTGAAGTTCTTTTTCTTTCATTCGTAAATCGAATAATTCTTTCTCTCTTACTGTAATATCATGCTCCATTTTTTTCCTGTCCTCAAGAAGCCTTTTTTCTATTTCTATCTCAATGTTTTTTGTTTTTTGCTCTAAGTCATTTCTTTCTCTTAACAGTTCTAATTCTTTTCTTTGCAGGTCCTGCAGCTGTTGTGTTTTCCTCCGGTCTTCTTCTTCCAATGAATTCATTTTTACCTGCATTTCTTCTTTGGCTTTCTTTTGAGCTGCAGATTGTATGATGGTTTTTTCTTTTTCAAATTCTTCTTCACGTTTTTTTATTTCGGCATCCTTTTTCTCTTTATAAGTTTGCATTTCCTTCCTTAATTCCTTTTTATATTCTTCTGCTTCAGCCTCACCCAATGCGAAAGAACTACCACAGCTTGGACATGTTATATTAGTGCTCATATTTAATCAGAAATTTTACAAAGTTTATGTAATCTAATAAGAATTTTAATCATTCTTTTTGCCGGGGTAAATCTTTATAAGGGGAAGCAATAAGATACATGCTTACATCTGCTATTGTTTTTAAAACTAAAAAAATGATGGATGGAGAGACATGAAAAAATGCAGGACCCAATATCATTAAGTGCATTGGAACAATCCGCAAGTAGGGAAGAAAGAACATTCTCCCGAGATTTACCGCATTTGCTGACTGCCATTGTTTGTGACGGATAAATTCAAGAATAAGATTTAGTGAAAATGCTGCCAGGCCAATTAATACAAAATTGAAATCAATTTTAATTTTTGTATAAAAAAGTAAGAACATTCCATAAGCAAGATGAAAGAAGCCATAATGTACCGCAAAGAAAGATGCTGCACAGCCTTTTGCTTTTGAAGTATTGGTTACCGGCCTGTCATTTAATTCCATACTGCCGGGAATAATATTTTTTATTGTAAGTATATCCACGAAATTAAATAAGCCGATAAGAACACTCTGTCCCCAATATAAAAACACGAGGGTATTGAATTCCCCGGGATTATGCTGGTAATACCAGATGCAATAAATATTTATTGCAAGCAGGAAGAGGAATGCAGGATCAGATAAGATTCTCTTAAGCATATTGGTAAAAATAAAAACCTTTTCGTTAGAAAAGGTTTTGTGCCCAAGACTGGATTCGAACCAGCACGCCGTTTCCAGCGCTACCACCTCAAGGTAGTGCGTCTACCAATTTCGCCACCTGGGCATTTGCGTTTGCAAAACTAATTGTTTTGAATAATCTTTTTAAGCTCTTAATATAATTCTGAATGTTGTTCCCCTCCCCGGTTCAGAATGTTTTACTATTAAATGCCCTTTATGGTATTGCTCAATTATTCTTTTTGAAAGTGACAGCCCCAATCCCCATCCTCTTTTTTTGGTTGTGAAGCCGGGCTTAAAAACCTTATTCAGGTTTTTCTTGCTGATTCCTTTACCTGTATCAGTAACATCAATAATTATATTATCTGTTTCATTTCTTATTTTAATATTTATAGACCCCCTTCCTTCCATAGCATCCAAAGCATTTTTTAAAAGATTTTCAATAACCCAGTCAAACAATGGTCCTGATATTTTTGCGGGCAACACCTCTTTGCCTGCTGTGTCTACTGTAAAACTTACTTTATCAGTTGACCTTCTTTTGATGTAAATAACCATGTTCCTGATTTGCTCTACAATATTTTTTTCTTCAAGCTTTGGAGAGCTTCCTATTTTTCCAAAGCGATCACTTATCAGTTTTAACCTGTCAACATCTTTTTCCATTTCAGATGCTATAACAGTATCTATTTCCTTTTCTTTCAACATTTCTACCCAGCCCTGTAAGGAGGAGAGCGGAGTGCCAAGCTGGTGTGCGGTTTCCTTTGCCATCCCCGCCCATACCTGGTTTTGTGTTGATTTATTTCTAACAGAAATGGTGTAGAGAATTATAAAAATAAACAGCGCAACAATAAGCAGCTGCACCAGCGGATAATACCTTACCTGTTTTAAAAGTAAAGAATCGCCATAATAATATTTATTTTGGATAAGCGGCTCTTTGTTTACTTCTACTATTAATGGGTCATGTTGATTTTTAAATTCAGTAACAGTTTTCTTCAGATAATTTGAATCAGATTTTATTTTTAGTGTGTCCAGGTTTAATCCTCCTCCAAGCGGGTTATCATTTTCATCTGTTTCAATAATTGGTATATCTGTATTTTCTGATGTAATAGTATTGGTAAGGTCCAATGCAGAAGGCTCCGTGGTGGCAGCCCTGGTTTTTAATGCCTGCACCCATACATTCACTTTTTTCCGTTCTTCATCGGCAATTTTTTTTGCCAGAAAGTTTGAGTAAAAAACTGTTCCGGTAACTATTGCAACGGCTACCAGCGCAATACCTGTTCTCCAGTTAATTAATTGTCGTATCATCAAGATTGTTATTCGTCAAATCTAATTCTAAAAATTAAAATCTTTTATGTTTGTGTTATTATTGCCAAAATCTTTAAGCAGTGTCATCTTCACCATCAGTAGCTATTGTTATTCTTAACTGGAACGGGCAAAAAATGCTTGAAGAATTTCTTCCTTTTATATTTTCTTCTACTTATGATAATTATTCTGTGATTGTTGCAGACAATGGCTCTACTGATAACTCCATTCCCTTTCTTAAAGAATTTTATCCGCAGGTACAAATATTAAAAAACGATGTAAACAAAGGTTTTGCAAAAGGTTATAATGATGCATTAAAAGCTATAACTGCAGAATATTATGTGTTATTAAATAATGATGTAGAAGCAGGGCCAGGTTGGATAGAGCCCGTAATAGAACTTATGCAATCAGATACGTTGATTGCAGCATGCCAGCCTAAAATATTAAGTTATGTTGATAAAAATACATTTGAATACGCAGGTGCATGTGGGGGATGGCTGGATGCTTATGGATATCCATTTGCAAGAGGAAGGGTATTTGATATTTGTGAAACAGATAGAGGACAATATGATACAGTGCAGCAAATTTTTTGGGCTACAGGGGCATGTTTATTTGTAAGAGCAGAGGCGTTTCATTCAGTGGGAGGATTTGATGAATACTTTTTTGCCCACCAGGAAGAGATAGATCTTTGCTGGAGGCTGCAACTTGCAGGAAACAAAATATTTGTGCAGCCAAAATCAGTAGTTTACCATATTGGAGGTGGTACGTTACCGGTTGGCGATAAGAGAAAAGTGTATTTGAACTTCAGGAATAATCTTGTAATGCTAACTAAGAATTTACCTGTGGCCCATGCGGTATGGAAAATACCGTTCAGAATTGGACTGAATAAAATTTTTGCATTGAAGGCATTGTTTAAAGGAAATGGTACAGCATTTACAGCGGTTTTTAAAGCCCACTTTCATTATTTAAAATGGCTGTTGTTTAAAAAGAATAAAAAAATACCGCAAAATAAAACTGCAAAATTGCAGGGCATGTACAAGGGACTGGTGATATGGCAGTATTTTATAAAAAAGAAAAAAACATTTTCAGAAATTGTTACAACAAAAGATAATATTTAATATCAATCTGTTATTTTTGCACTGCAAAATTTAAAACATGGAACAAGAAGAAGTTTTAGATAATACTCATAAAGATTTTGCCCATAACTGGGTTTCATC
>JAQBNL010000043.1 GCA_028288585.1 Chitinophagaceae bacterium
CAATTGGCAAAAGACATCATTTCTTCCATGGAAAATTTAATTGCTGCGGATGATTTTGAAGGATTGAAAAAACTGATCGAAGACAATAAAATAAAATGCTCTATAAGTAAAACCTCTAACTGGACTGATATCCGCCAGTTCAATCTAATGTTCTCAACAGAAATGGGAAGTGTTTCTGAAGAAGCAAATACTATTTATTTACGCCCTGAAACTGCGCAGGGAATTTTTGTAAATTTTCTCAACGTGCAAAAAACAGGAAGGATGAAAATTCCTTTTGGTATTGCACAAACGGGTAAAGCTTTCAGGAATGAAATTGTTGCAAGGCAATTTATTTTCCGCATGAGAGAATTTGAACAGATGGAAATGCAGTTTTTCATTCGCCCCGGCACACAGATGGAATGGTATAACTTCTGGAAAGCCGAAAGATTAAAATGGCACCAAAGCATCGGCATACCTGTAGAGAAATTAAAATTCCATGATCATGTAAAGCTTGCTCATTATGCTGATGCGGCAGTGGATATTGAATTTGAATTCCCATTTGGCTGGAAAGAACTGGAAGGCATTCATTCAAGAACTGATTATGATCTTAGCCGCCACCAGGAATTTTCTAAAAAGAAATTACAGTATTTCGATAATGATATCGATCCTTCTACCAATAAACCTTACGGCAATTATATTCCTTATGTAGTGGAAACATCTGTTGGTCTTGACCGGTTGGTGCTTACTATTTTAAGCAATGCATACGAAGAAGAGAAGTGGAATAAGGAAGATGGAACTGAAGACAGCCGTGTGGTTTTAAAAATTCCTGCAAAGCTTGCTCCTACCAAACTTGCGATATTACCCCTGGTAAAAAAAGATGGCCTTCCTGAAATTGCAAAACAATTGATGAATGAATGTAAAGAGAGCTTTATGTGTTTTTATGAAGAGAAAGATGCTATTGGAAAACGCTACCGGCGTATGGATGCCATCGGCACTCCGTTTTGTGTTACAATAGATCATCAGACAAAAGAAGATAATACAGTTACTATCCGTTACCGGGATACAATGATGCAGGAAAGAATTGCATTAAGTGATGTGAGAAAAATTGTTACTGAAAAGCTTGTATAATAAAACCTTCAAGGTTTAAGAGGGTTTATTCCACAACAGTCAACAGGAAGATTGATTTTTTTACTGCCTCAATTTTATACGGAATGTTTGCGTGAAGAACAAATAGTTCATCTCCCCGAACTTCGATTGGGTTTGCATCAGTATGTAATTTCACTTTTCCATCCAGTACCTGCAGGCTAAAAATATTTTCAGGATGCTCTGTGGTCATTTCTGCTTTTTTGTGCATAGCAACCAGGATGATCCGCATTTTATCACTTTTAAAAACGGTTATTGCATTCCGGTCATTTTTATCCCAGGCTTTTTCCTTTTTTATCTTCTTGATAAATTCGGGGATATTAACTACCACCACAGGTGCATTAACCGGTCGGTCACCTTCGGGGCGGTTTATCGTTGATTCATTGTATTTTTCTTCCATAAAAATATTTTTCGCGAATTATCCTCTGCAAAGGGTGTGCTAAAAATCTTTTTTATCTGACCTTGTTCTTATCCATAAAAAGAAATTGGTAAGAAATACCCCAATGCCTGCACCGGCAGTTAATAAAATAACAATATGAATTGTCCTGATACATTCACTCCCCGTTAATCTTGAAAAGTTCCAGAAGCTTAATGCTATTACAAAGAAGGCGATTGCCATTCCTCTTAGTGGTGATCTCTTTTTCATATATTTTATTTTTTAGGCGTATAAAATTTCATGCAAAATTTATAAAAAGCAAAATTGAAAAGTGCGCCTGGCGTCTTTGCATTCTTTCCATCTTTGCGTGAATCTAACCATATAATTCAAGATGAATTGCTTTCCTATCGTAACCCAGAGCCATAATTTTTACTTTAGCGTCATCTATCATTGCTTTCCATCCACACAAATAAAATTTAGCCGGCTTAAGTTCCTGCATACCTTCACATGCCTCGATGTTTTGTGTGCATATCTCTTCATACAGGCTATGCACATAACCCTTGCGACCATCCCAATCCTCACGGCTAAGTGTAGGCATGTAAGTAAAGCCCCCCAGGTTACTTTGCAGCGATATCATTTCATCATGATATAAAAGATCTTTTTGTGCTCTGCAGCCAAAAAGCAAATACATATTTTGATGAGGAACATTATGCAGCTGTATATAATTAAGCATGCTCCTGAAAGGTGCAATGCCTGTACCTGTACAGATGAAAAACAGATCTTTGTCAATTGTTTCAGGTAATACAAAAACGCCCTGTGGCCCACGAAGTGTAAGCTCACTGCCTTCTTTCACTTCATTAAATAAATAAGTGGTTCCCAGCCCGCCATCCAGCAACACGATCAGTAATTCAAAAACATTTGTCCCGTCGGGCCAGCTGGCAATGGAGTAGCTGCGCCAGCGTTTATTTTTTTGCTCATGAATGGGAAGGTCGAGTGTAACAAATTGCCCTGCTTTAAAATCAAATCTTTCCAGCTCAGGCACCTGTATCCAAAAGCGTTTGGTATTATATGTTTCATCAACAATGCGGATAACCTTTCCTGTGCGCCATGGTTCTACGGCCATAAGAGTTAATTTATGGTAAAATACAATGGTAAATGCTAACTACAAAATTCTAATTGCAAATCACGGGTTATCTTTGCGGTGAGAATGAACCTGGATGTGTTGTTGAATAGTTATCAAAATGATCACCGCATTTTTACAATAGCGGACAGGATCGGTTTGTCCCAACCGCAAAAACTTCACCTTTCAGGATTGCAGGGAAGCGCCTCCCAGTTTATCATCAACGCTGTTTTTAATCACCCTGCGGCATCTAAGATTAATCACCTTGTTATCTTAAGAGATGCCGAAGAAGCTGCCTATTTCCACAACACTTTGGAGAATATCAGCAATGCTTTAAACATATTTTATTTTCCATCTTCTTTTAAAACAAAGAAAAATTACAGGTTGCTAAACAGCAGCCATGTAATGTTGCGTACAGAATGTCTTACTAAATTTTCAACCGCAACAGAAGGAGCAAGAGTAGGTGCAGTTATAACTTATCCTGAAGCGTTGTTTGAGAAAGTAGTTCTGTCTAAAACACTATCATCAAATATTATTTCTTTTAAGCAGGGAGAAACCATTGATGTTGATGGGATATTGAAACGCTTTGTGGAATACGGTTTTGAAAGAACAGACTTTGTATATGAGCCAGGCCAGTTTGCTGTTCGTGGGGGTATATTGGATATTTATTCTTTCGGAAATGAAAAGCCTTACCGGATAGAATTATTTGGAAACGAAATTGACAGCATACGAATTTTTGATCCGGAGAACCAGTTAAGTGAAAGAAAATTATTGCAGGTAAATATTATTCCCAATGTAGAAACGCAATTTGATTCAGGCGAAAAAGTTTCTTTACTGAATTTTCTCCCGGAGAATACTGCTGTATGGACAGAAGATTGGGATTTCATAAAAGAAAAAGTTGTTCAGCAGGAAGAAGATCTGGAAACATTTTTAGAGATTGAAAAGATAAATAAGCCACAAGCTTCAGGTCACAAGTTGCAGGAGGAGTATGATGAGCTAAGTGAAAAAGCAGTAGTTAGAGAAAAAGATTTTGTAAAGGCTGGTGTTTTAGAAGAGCAAATAAAACAAAGGCATGTAATAGAGTTTGGCAGAAAAAGCCCATCCCTGCAAACCTCCAAAATGGAGCAAAATGTTACTGAAGTCCCTTCCCGAAAGGAAGGGAAAGAAGCCTTAAGCCTTTCAACATTAGAAGAATTTTCAAAAGGGAAAGAAACAAACAAACTAAGTTCCCCCTTCGGGGGACAGGGGGCCGTCTCTTTCAACATTAAAGAACAGCCCGCCTTTAACCGTCAATTCAATCTTTTAATTCAAAACTTAAAAGAATTTGAACAAAAGAAATACAACATCTTTTTATTTGCCGAGAATCCAAAGCAATTAGAAAGACTGCACAGCATTTTTGCTGATCTTAAGGCAGAGATACAGTTTACACCAATACCAACTTCTATCCATGAAGGATTTATTGATGATGATCTTAAATTGGTTTGCTATACTGATCACCAGATATTTCAGCGCTATCATAAATACAAAGTAAAACAGGCATTCAGCAAGAATAAAGCGCTTACTTTAAAAATGCTTCGTGAATTGCAGCCGGGAGATTTTGTTACACATATTGATCATGGAGTTGGTGTGTTTAGTGGATTACAAAAGATCGAAGCCAATGGAAAAGTACAGGAAGCCGTAAGGATTGTTTATAGAGACAATGACCTTCTCTATGTAAATATTTCTTCTTTACATAAAATAAGTAAGTATAGCGGCAAAGAAGGAACAGTGCCTAAAATGAATAAGCTTGGCAGCGATGTATGGAATAAATTAAAGGACAAAACAAAGAAGCAGGTAAAGGATATTGCTACAGATCTTATAAAATTATATGCACAAAGAAAAAGCTTAAAAGGCTTTGCGCATTCTCCTGATAATTATATGCAAACGGAGCTGGAAGCATCTTTTATTTATGAAGATACGCCTGACCAGAATAAAGCTACAATTGATGTGAAGCGTGATATGGAGAAACCTTCACCAATGGACAGGCTGGTTTGTGGTGATGTTGGTTTTGGTAAAACAGAGATCGCAATAAGAGCAGCATTTAAAACCTGTCTGGATGGTAAACAGGCTGCAGTATTGGTTCCTACAACTATCCTTGCTTACCAGCATTACAAAACTTTTGGCGATCGATTAAAAGATTTTCCTGTAACGGTTGATTATATTAACCGCTTTAAATCATCTAAAGAAAAAAAAGAAACACTTAAAAAATTAGAAGAAGGTAAAATTGATATTATCATCGGCACACATGCTTTGCTAAGTAAAGATGTAAAGTTTAAAGACCTCGGTGTAATGATAATTGATGAAGAACAAAAGTTTGGTGTAACATCAAAAGAAAAATTAAAGCAGATAAGAACGACTGTAGATTCTCTTACGCTTACGGCAACACCAATACCCAGAACTTTACAGTTTAGTTTAATGGGCGCAAGAGACCTGAGCATTATTAATACACCACCACCCAATCGTCAGCCTATACAAACAGAAGTGCATGTATTTGATGCAGACTTTATAAGAGAAGCAATCTATTATGAAACTGAAAGAGGCGGCCAGGTATTCTTTATTCATAACCGTGTACATGGATTAGCAGAAATGAAGGGATTAATACAAGGCTTGTGTCCTGATCTCAGCATCGCATTTGCCCATGGACAAATGGATGGTGATACATTGGAAGAAACTATCCTTGACTTCATGGATAAAAAATATGATGTGCTTGTTTGCACCAATATTGTTGAAAGCGGGGTTGATATTCCTAATGTAAATACCATCATTGTAAATAATGCACACCAGTTTGGTTTGAGTGATCTTCACCAGTTAAGAGGAAGGGTTGGAAGAAGTAACCGGAAAGCATTCTGTTATTTACTGGCCCCGCCAATGAGTACATTGCCTGCAGACAGCAGGAAGCGTTTATCAACTTTAGAACAATACAGTGACCTTGGCAGCGGTTTCCAGATAGCAATGCGTGACCTTGACATTCGTGGTGCAGGAAATTTATTGGGAGGCGAGCAAAGTGGTTTTATTGCAGAGATAGGTTTTGAGATGTATCAGAAAATTCTTGATGAAGCTATAAGAGAATTAAAACGTAAAGAATTCAAAGAATTATTTAAAGAAGAGATTCAGCAACAGGATGATTTTGTGAAAGATTGTACCATTGATACTGATCTTGAGATATTAATTCCTGATGATTATGTAGAAAGCATTACAGAAAGACTGAGCCTGTATTCAAGGCTGGATAATTGTGAGAATGAAAAAGAATTAAATGATTTTCATGCAGAAATGATCGATCGTTTTGGTCCAATACCACCGCAGGTGGAAGACCTTTTTACCACTGTTCGTTGCCGAAAAATTGCTGTGGAGCTTGGGTTTGAGAAGATGTTGTTAAAAAACGAGAATTTAAAATGCTTCTTTGTAAGCAATCCTGAATCGCCTTATTTTCAAAGCGAAACTTTTACGGGCATTTTAAAATTCATTCAAACAAAAACCAATAAAGCCAGGCTAAAGCAGGTTGGCAGGAATGGGATATTAATTGTAGAGAATATAAAAACCATGACTGAACTATGGGAATTCTTAAACAGGATGGAAGAAAGTATTGATTAAATTTCTCCTAACTATGATTAACAATTGGATGATCCTGTATATGTAAACTTGTTACAAATTCTTTAGCAGGCAGGTCTTTAAAAACTTTATTCTGCAGGGTATTATTAGGAAATAATATTGACCAGGCCGTGAGAAAGATTATCATAAAGTCTGTGTGAAGTGAAGCATTTTTTTGGTACCACATTTCCAACGCTCCTTTATAGGGAGAGATAGTTGCATACATCGCAACAGGATTATCTGAAGCGGAAATTAATTTTTCTTCATCTCTGAAAACCAGTGAACCTATTCCTGTAATTCCCGGCTTAACATTATAAATTCTTTCCTGTATTTTTTCAGGATATAATTTAAAACCAGATTCCATCAACGGCCTCGGGCCAACAATACTCATATCTCCTTTAAAAACATTAATAATCTGTGGCAGTTCATTGATTTTAGTTATTCTCAAAATTTTTCCAAACAACGTAACCCGTGGGTCATTGCGTAATGTAATATGACCTGTACCCATATTCACACTGTTCTTTAGCATCGTTGCAAACTTTAGTATATAAAATGGCTTGTTTTTATATCCAATCCTTCTTTGATAATAAAATACTTCATGTTCCCCGGTAAGTAATAAAATTATTATTGCCAGAATTAAAATGGGAGAGAGGATTATTAACGCTAACCCGGCTATTAAAATATCAGCAAGACGTTTAAAAAATGTGTACAATGCAATTTTAATTTATAAGTTAAATACCTCTTTAATTTTTGAAACCACCGCAGCCATTTCATCATTAGTAATGTTGGTGGAGCATGGAATGCTTAAACATTTTTGGTAAATGTAATCAGACCTGTCGTTGTTTGTATAATATAAATTGTTTTTAAACATTGGCAGCTTATTCATCGGCACCCAAAAAGGCCTGCTTTGCATTTTGTTATCGTTTAATATCTTCAGCACCTGCTTTTGCTTTCCTGTTATGATCGTTGGCAACCACCAGTTTGGACTTACAGTGTCATCCACTTTTTGGAATGCAATATCGCCAACTCCCTCCAATTCTTTTTTATAAAAATCAATGATCTCACGTTTACGCTTTAAGAACTGTGGAAGTAATTCCATTTGCCCCACACCCATAGCTGCTGCTGTATTTACCAGGCGATAATTGTACCCAATTTCGTCGTGCATATACTCAAATGGATCGCTTTTAGCCTGGGTAGTAAGATGCTTAGCTCTTTTAGCTAAAGCTTCATCATCGGTAATTATCATTCCGCCGCCGCCGGTAGTTATAATTTTATTTCCATTGTAACTAAACGTGCCCAGCTGGCCAAAGGTTCCTGCATGCTTATTTTTATAATAAGAGCCCAGCCCCTCAGTGGCATCTTCTATAACAATAAGATTATATTTTTTTGATATTTCCAGCAGCCTGTCCATATCGCACATATTACCCAAAACATGTACAGGCATAATGGCTTTTATTTTCCTCCCATCTTTTTTATAAATACTGCTGTCGTTTTTAATCTCTGTTTCTTCGGATAAAAATTTTTCCAAAAGATCAAGATCCATTTGCCATGTATGCTCATCTATATCTATAAGAATAGGATCAGCATTTGTATATTTTATCGAATTGATACTTGCAACAAAAGTTACATTAGGGGCTATTACATAATCATCTTTCTGAACACCATTTAATATTAAGCAAATGTGTAAGGCAGTTGTGCCGCTGCTGGTGGCTACTGCATATTTTGCCCCGGCAAATTCAGCAGTCATTTTTTCAAATTTTTCAACGTATGCTCCCACACTGCTCACCCAGCCTGTATCAAGGCAATCTTTTACATACTTCCACTCGTTGCCTGAAATATTAGGGCCGGATAATAATAACATAGAATTTATTTGCAGTTTCTTTTGCAAACCTATAAAAAAAAACGGAGCGTTGTGTAACGCCCCGCTATTGTTATAATTTGGTTTTATATATTTCTAAACTTCTGTTCAAAAGTGTCTGTTATAATTCCTGTTTTTACCAGGGCGTAGATCTCCTTTACTCCATCGGGAACCTTTTTTGTAATAGAGTATTTTAATTCATTTTTAATTTTATCAAAATTAACCCGATAATCTCTTGGGTCTTCAGTACTGTCAACATAATTCACTTTTACATTTGGGACAATTTTACACACTTCCTCTATTATCATACCCTTTTGATAATTTTCTGTAGTATCGCCTACATTAAACACATTGGCTCTTACTTTTTCTTCAGGGCTTTCAAGCACTAACACAACTGATCTTGCCAAATCCTCTACATGACAATATGGTCTCCAGAATTGCTGTCCCCAGATTTCCTGTTCGCCGTTGATAACTGCATTTCTTGTAAACTCGTTTACGGTAAGATCAAACCTGATACGGGGAGAAAATCCATACACGGTGCTGAAGCGCAAAGACGTACTGCAGATATGGGAATTTTTATGTTCTTCCAGTAAAAATTTTTCAAACCTCACTTTTAGTTCAGCATATAAAGAAACAGGTTTGAGCTCGGAGGTTTCTGTAACGAAATCATTTGAATCGGCCATCTTGCCATAATTGCTGCAGGTACTCGCAAATACAAATCTTTTAATGCCTGCCTTTTCAGCCTTTTCGAATAAGCTCACAGATGCATGCCAGTTAGTTTCATTTGCTTCTTCACTATATTTTTTACAGGCGGGATCTCCTACAATTGCTGCTAAATGTGCAACAGCATCAATACCCTTTAATGCTTTATCAATATCTTTTTCGTTTCGTATATCTCCTTTAATAAATTCAAAATTGGGATGAAGCATTACATCATATAATGCATCTCCTCCAAATTTGAGAGAATCCAAAACACGAACCTTAAAATTTTTATGGAGTAATTGCCTTACAAGAACGGAACCGATATAACCTGCGCCACCTGTAACTAATACCTTCATTTATAAATAAATTTGGCGCAAAGTTAAGGGATAAGTAATGCTTAATTATATTTTATAAAGCGGGCAGGGTTGCCTACTACTTTTACATTATCGGGTATGTTTTTTACTACAACAGAACCGGCACCAATAATTACATTTTTGCCAATGGTTATGTTTTCTCTTATTACCGATTTTGCACCCACAAAACTATTTTCGCCCACTTTTACATTGCCGCATAAAACAGCACCCGGCGCAATATGCGCAAAGTCACCGATTACACATTCATGCTCAATGATAGAATAGGTGTTGCAAATGGCACCAATACCTATTTTTGCGAAAGCATTTATGGTTACGTTAGGTGATATCATTATTCCATGAGCAGATAAATCCACCGTGTCATCAATTACCGATGTAGCATGAATGGCATTGATGGGTAATAAATTTCTTATAGCAAGATTATTGTAAATATCTTTCCTGACAGTGTTATTGCCAATAGCAATAAAGAAATCTTCCTGCGTAAGCGCTTTAAGCCCTACGTCAGATGTTTCCTTTTGAAAATATTTAAGAGAAAATGGGTTGAATTTTTTTTCTTCATTATCGCAATAACCGGTAGCTTTTAATCCGATGGATTTAAGTATGCCGTTTATTACGTAAGAATGACCGGAGTAGCCAATTAGTATCATGGTAGTAGGTATTGGATGATATACTTAATAAAAAACGCAGATTGTATTAAGTTATTGTACCGTCAAAAGATAAAATGTAGAAAATTTATGACAGGTTCGGCTGGGATAGATAAGCCAGGTAACTCCTTGTTTTAATGTCCTGGTCAGAAAGCTTAATAACTTCCTCTCCAACCTGCATAAAAGCCCAGGGTTGTATATAATTAGTGGCTTTTATTCTGCGCTCAATTTCTTTTATATCCATATCCGGGGTTAAGCGGCAAAGTTCATCCAGCTCTTTACGCAGATAAGGCCTGCGTTTCCATACTTCGCCAGAAACTGGTATATCTTCCCCATTCATAATTAATGAAAAGATATCATAAAACATATTTAATATATGGCTATAGCAACGCTGTGTTATAGAATACACTGTATCTGTTTGATAAACCGGGAAACGTTTTAAAGCTACAATTTCACCTGTATCAACCTTTGAAACCATGCGGTGACAGGTAACTCCAAATTCATCCGCCTGGTTGTATACAGCGAAATTGGTACAACCAATGCCGGGGTATTCAGGGGGTCCGGGATGAAAGTTCAGCGCTGCTAATTTAGCTTTTTGCAAAAGTTTTCCCGGAAGAATCCATTGAGAGAGATATGAAATTATTAAATCACCATTCCAGTTAAGTAATTCCTGCGGGAAAAGCTGTTGCCTTGTACCGTAAATAATTTTTGCAGAAGGATAATGTGTTACAATAAAATCAGCAGCCTGTTGTGAAAAAAAATCATCGGCTTTGCCTATAAATAGAATTCTGAGATGTTTTTGCTTATTTGATTCCATGCTGTTTCAATAAACGATTATAGGTATTTAATATTACTTCGTGAATTCTTTTCCTGTTATATAATTGTGTTACTTCTTCAAAAAGGGTATGCGCAATTCTTTCGGTTCTTTCTTTATTCTCAATGGCAAATTTTAGTTTGATATAAAGATCATCTTCATTTTTTACTTCAAACATTAATCCTGTCTTTTCGTTTTGTATAATGTCTGCATTGCCCGGGATATTTGAACAGATTACCGGAAGATGCATAGCCCCTGCCTGTAAAATTACATTTGGAAATCCTTCCCGGTGTGATGGATGTACAAAAATATCAGCCAGCGCCATGTAATATTCAATTGAGTCGCTCCAGCTTATGTGGGTGATGGCCGGGTTATTAATTATGGTATCAAGTGTCTCTGATGATAAAGGATCTAAATGCGGTTCAAAAGGGCCAACTAAAATAAGCTGCAGAGGATAATGGTGTTGTAGTTTCTCAAAAACGCTAACCAATTCCTCTATTCCTTTATCTTTTACCATTCTGCCAACACATAATATTTTTAAACCCTTTACTTGGGGTAATGACTCCTTTATTTTCGTTTTAGTTTCTTCGTTTAAATTTTGCTTTGAAAATTTTTTAAGATCAATCCCATTAGTTGATCCATTATCTATAACGGCCAGTTTTTGTGCAGTTGCCAGTTTTTGTTCTATAATAAAATTCATCATTGATTTGCTGTTAGGCCAAACTTCTGTAGCGCCAAAGTAAGTTAGCTTTTCGGTAAGCATAAGAAGCCATCTTTTAAATCCTGTTTCAATTATTAATGGTAATCCGCCTACAGTGTGTATCCTTATTTTTACGCCGAGACTGCTGGCTGCAAGCATCCCCAGCAATCCTGCTTTGGGAGTGTGCGTATGTACAATATCAGGATGATATTTTTTTATAACACTTCTTAATTTAAAAAAACTTACAATATCCCGGAAAGGCGTTATACGTCTTGTCATCGGAACAATGATATGCTTGCAATCTTCTTCTTTTTCCAAATCTTTTACTTCTTTTCCTCCTGCACTTATCATTATTACATTAAACCCATTTTCGCTCATAAACTTTGGCTGCCCTGCCAATAATACCTTAAAAGCCATGGGAACTGTAGTTATTCTTATCAGTGTTTTTGGCATTCTTTCCAGATTAATTATTGAGGTAAACTTTTTTATACCATACTTCCATGGAAAATATAGTCCATAAAATTTTTGCCCTCTTTTCCTGTGAGACTTTTATTTTATTTTCCAGCAGGTTATTTATAAACTGCCGTTGTATAAAATTTTTATTTAAAGATGTTGGCGAACTGATATAATCATTCATTATATCTTTCAATTGCCCGTTAACCCAATCCTTTAAAGGGATTTCAAACCCCCGCTTGGGCTGGTTTATCAATGCTTCGGGTAAATATTTTTTTGCAAGATTGCGCAATAAATACTTGGTAGTGCTCCCGTTTATTTTGTATTTATCATTCATGGAGGGCACATATTCTAAAAGTTCTTTTGAAAGAAACGGGCTTCGGCCTTCCAATGAATTTGCCATGGTGGCAATATCCATCTTTACCAAGAGATCGCTAAAAAGATTGGTGTCAAAATCCATGTTCATAATCTTTTTTAAACCGGATAGCCTGCTGCCTGCAATCACGTCAAAATCCTTTTTTATCGTTTCAAGATAATCATAGTTTGCATTGATGTTATTTTCAAAATCTTCAAAAATATCTACCCCTGCTGATAAATATATTTCTAAATGAGATTTTGATGCCAGCGAAGCAAGCCGGTACAAATAATTGTATTTAGATCTTTTGTTATCAGAAGGTGGTAAGAGTTTTTTTATAAAAGATGCACCGTTTTTTACCAATAAATTCTTTTTAAAAAAATCGTACTTGGAAAAAGGAACATACCGCCTGTAGCCACCAAATAATTCATCGGCCCCATCGCCGTTAATAATTACAGTAAGATATTTTTTTGCTTCCCTGCTTACATAATAACTGGGAATGGCAGAGCTGTCAAAAAAAGGCTCTCCATAATTATAAAGAATTTTTTCAAGATCATTTTCCAGGTTACTGAATGATATATTTATTTCGGTATGATGCGTATTGTATTTACCGGCTACTAATTTTGCCAGCGGTGCCTCATTATATTCTCCATCAAAAGAAACAGTAAAGGTTTTTAGATTATGATTGTATTCACTTGCGATTGCTGTTGCCAGCCCGCTGTCAATACCGCCGCTTAAAAAACATCCTACTTCAAGATCAGATGATTCCAGTCTTCTCTTTACTGATGTATGTAAAAATGTATTAACTGTATCAACAGCTTTTTCAAATGAGTCATTATTTTCTTCTAAATAAAAATTATGGATATTCCACCAGCGTGTTTGTTGTATTTGCAATGTTTGGCAATCAATAATAAGAAAACTTCCTGCCTGCAGTTCAGTTACATTTTTATATGGAGTAAATGGGCCGTAAAAAGTGCCAAGCCTCAGGTAATGATAAAAATTTTCCTCTTCCATCTGTAAGGGCAGCATTCCTTTTAAACAATTTAATTCACTGGCAAAAACTATTTTTTCAGTATCCTTATAAATGTACAATGGCTTTTTACCGGCACGATCCCTGGCAATAAAAATTGTATTTTTTTCTTTATCATGTATGGCAAATACAAACATACCGTCAAGGTGCTGCAGAAATTGAGTGCCAAAGCGCTGGTATAACAGCAGTAAAGTTTCAGTATCAGAGGATGTCTTTCCTTCTATATTAAATTGTTTACGTACTTCCCGGTGATTATAAATTTCGCCATTAAAAATTATGGTGTATTTATCATCAAGATGCATTGGTTGTTTACCGCCACTAATATCTAAAATAGAAAGCCGCAAATGAAAAAAATCCACTTTGCCTGATGTATAAGTACCCTGCTCGTCAGGCCCCCGATGACGCATAGTGGCATTTATAGTATCGTGAGAAAGATTAAAGTTTACTGCACCTGCAATTCCACACATGTATATTTGATTTCACTAAAGCAAAATAAGTGCATATTCCCCAAAAGGAATCATGATAAAGATAACTGCGCAGAGGTTTTTTCATTATGGAAGATTGACTGTTCGCTGGCAGCGACAGGCCTAAGTATAAGTTTATTGACGGCTTTTTGTTTTACTTTATCATGTATTAGAAATAAAGAAATAAGGTAAAAAGGCATACATGGTATTTTATATCGTACCAGCGAGCCAAAGTTTAATGTACTGGCGCCCACAAATAATGCAAAAACGCACGAAAATAAAAAGCAATACATTATTAAAGGGTCACTTGTTATTAATTTAAAGAACTTTAAAAATCCTGCTTTAAAAATAATATACAGCGTAAACAACATTAATAACAATGCTTCAATAGAAGAGAGCACGGTTGATGGTTTATGGGACTCCCATAAAAACGGACGGAAAAATGTTGTTGAAATTGCTATGGGTGCCAGTTTTGCAAGCCCCAATACCGTTCCGTCAAATTCTACCCCTAAAGAAAAATTGGAATTTGCACTGCCTGAATTAACCTGGTTTTCGTAAGCTTTATTATACCTTTTAATGCTTTTGGTAACGTCTTTAACTGCAAATTGTCCTAATTCGTCCCCATATGAATTTAATGCCTTTGTAAACCCAAACATACTTCCCAAAATCAGCGCAGGTGTCAATAAATATTTTAGCGCTATATTATTAACGCTCTGTACATTTTTAAGAATAATGAATAAAATAAAAAACGGCACATAAGATATCAGGATATAGACCTTTAGAATAATTAGCAGGTAACTAAACACTATTACTATCAATGCGTTTTTGATTAACCCTTTTTTTCTATAAAATATTTCATAAAGGCCATAGGTAATCCAGCCGATTGATGCCACACAAATACTGTCTTTTAAAATTCCGGCACTCCAAAAAATAAATGTTGGCAAAAATAAAATGGCTATGGCGAA
Source organism: Chitinophagaceae bacterium (assembly GCA_028288585.1). Taxonomy (GTDB): domain Bacteria; phylum Bacteroidota; class Bacteroidia; order Chitinophagales; family Chitinophagaceae; genus Ginsengibacter. The sequence goes on from JAQBNL010000043.1 coordinate 14,602, forward strand.
TTTTTTATGAAGGCCGGGGTATTGCTCATAAAAGAATAAAAATAATTTCCATGCACCGGTAAATGCTATTAGTGCAAAAACAAGATTTATTACCATGTATTTGCCTAAGGTGAAAAAGGAAAACACGGTAACAAGCTTGGTTACTAAAAAATTGTTGGGAGATTTAAAGTAGCCTGCATTAAGAGGATTTCTTAATAATGTTTCATCAAAATTTTTTCCTTCCGAAAATAATATATCGATATTATTAAAATCTTTTAAAATTAAATGATAAATATTTACACCTTCCTGGTGGTACAGCCCGGTAGAATCTCCCGGCGAAATGTATGCATTAAAAATTGTGAAAGCTATGCAGGCTAATACTTTTACCCAAAAACCCTGTTTATGATATTTTTTTAAGAGGGGGTCTTTATAATTCCGCCTGAGCATGCTGAATATAAATGCAAACAAGGCGAGGTAAAAGGGAAATATTACAAAATCACTATAGCCCATTGCATTGTATATTAGGCTTTTTCAAATTGTTGTAAGGTTGGCGTTTGCCCGTGTATTAAACTATTAAAGGCGTTTGGATAAGCGCTTATATCAGCACTTAATTCCTTCGTTTTAGTTTTTAGGCGTTCTAAAATATTTGCAGGGGTAGCACTAAAATTATTTTGCAATGCATCTTTTGCGGGCCAGAGTATAAAGCGTATTTTTTTTATCTTATCAGTTTTTTGAAAAACCAGTGTGATAAAAGCAAAGACAAGTAAAAACCCTGCATACATCAAATATGCAAATGGAGTAACCGCCGGAAACTTACTGCGGTGTACATGAAACCTGTTGCGGATATAATAATACATTTTCCAGCCTGTTTTATAATCCCATTCCTGTTTATATGAAAATGAGGTTGCCGGATGATAATGTATACTGTCAGTTATTGTACAAAAAGGGATCGCATTCTTTTTTATGATCCTGTAATAATATTCGGTTTCATCGCCCCATAAAAATAACCTGGGATTTGGAAAGCCTACCCGTTCTACAATTTTCCTGTGCAGCAATGTTCCGTTAAAAGGATGTGCAATATTATGTATCACTTTGCTTTTAACTTCATCAATATTTTTGTAGTGGAGCGTTTTCCATACAAAGGTTTTTTTATCATCTTTATTTATTACCGCACAATTTCTAAGCAATAATTCTTCAGTATCATCTTCTAAAAGTTTTTCCAGCGCATCTTCCTTCGGGGATCCATCGTCATCCATCAGCCATATCCAGTTATATCCTCTCTCGTATGCTGTTTTAATGCCGGTATAAAACCCACCTGCGGACCCTACATTTTCCTGTGAGATATGGTCAAGATTTTTTTGTTTTTTTAGCCAGGCTGAAGTTTCGTCGGTACTGCCGTTATTGATAACGAGGATACCATCAACTTTGCGGGTTTGATTTTTTAAGGCCGTAATGCAGTCTGAAAGCAATTTATGGCGGTTAAAAGTAACAATTACAGCGATGACCTTGTCCATTGGAACTCAAATTGTTTGGGTGATTTGGATAAGGTATTAACGCTGAATAATTGGCTATTATTGTAAAAGTGTACAATTAAGGTATTAGCCTTATTTTTTGCCCTTTAAAAGCCTCTGATATAAATATTGCCATATCGTTGGGTGATACCACAAAAAACTTTTATTTGTATTGGTTTCAGTAATTATAGTGCCGTTAAAAGCATTTTTCAATGCCTTTTTTACATATGGAATCCCTTCAGCTAGTTGAAGCAATGGATAGGTTACAAAATTGTCTTTCTCAGTAACAGTTATCCTTTTTTGGTATATTATTTTTCCTGTATCAATACCTGTATCAACAAAATGTACAGTTACACCACAATTTTCTTTATCATTATTTACTAATGCCCAGTACCCGCCATGCACTCCCCTGTATTGGGGAGTGATACCTGCATGTATATTTATAAACCTTGCTGGTATACTGTTAAGTATGTGTGCAGAAATAATCCTGGTTCCGTTTACCAGCACTATATCAGGGTGTATCTTTTGCAAACTATCCCGACATTCTTTATCATTAACCGATTTTACATGAATAATTTTTTCTCCGGGCAAAGCCGAATCATCCAGGTTATATTTTAATAAGATCTCTTTTTTTCTTTTTTTAGATCCGATCTCTAATATTTTTGGGACAAAAAGCTGAAATAATATTTGACCGGCAACCTTCCATAACCCAAGCTTTTTTACCCGCTTTTTTAAAAACTCTTTTTTGCTTACAGGCTCTTCTAAAATAATGGCTTCTATCGCAAATTCATTTTTTAAAGCATTGTAAAGAATATTAGTAGAAGCTCCTTTACCTGCTACCATCACTATCTTTTTATCTTTCATTTGTAGGCTTTACTAATTCTGCTAACCGGGCCATAGAGAGACTTGTAAATTCATATTGATTGGATAGTTTTTTATAGTGAATTAATATCTTCTCAAGAAATTCAAGATTTTTTTCAATATTAATTCCAAAATTATGCGGGTGCCACCAAAGATGATACATTAATTTATTCCTGGCGGCATGTGTCATGCTGCTTGTAATTCTTTTTAAGCGAAGGGTATCCAAAGAAGCCAGTTTTTTTGAGTAAGGTCTTAAAAAACGACTGGCCGGAATATTTACCGGTTCTGTAGCAATCATATCTTTTTCGCTGTAGCAATTGTAACCGCTTAAATTAAAATAAGCATCAATAAGTCTGAAAGGCCGCCTGAAAGCAGTTGTTCTGCCATGATTTTTTGATGAAAATAATTTTGATTTTTCATTCCCTCTAAACGAAGTAATTCCTTCCTGCTTGCAGATATTTAGATAGGCCTGGTTATATTGGTTGCGGGGAAATACAAAGCTCTTTAAAGAAATATCTTTTTTTGCTGCAATTCTTTTGGCGGCATCCAGATCGGCCTGGAAATCCTCTATCGTTTGCCCGTCTTCCAAACAGTAATAATGAGAAAAAGTATGGCAACCTATTTCCTGTTTATATTGTTGTATTTGCTGAATAAGTGAAGGGGCAAAATGAAACGGATCTTCTTTTTCATTATCTCCTACATCATTAAAATGTCCCTGATAAGGTGATAGGATAGTATTCCTATACGCTGGAATTTTACCCGGTAACCCATTTAATAATTCCTCTTTATTATCAAAAAATAAAAACCCCACTGTAGCAAAAGTTGCACTGATATTGTATTTTAAAAACAGTTCAAGCATGGCAGGAATAGCTTTACGTACCCCGAGAAGATTGTCTTTATACTGGGCAATCTGTATTATATCCCGCACTCCCCAGTAAATTTCAAAATCAAGAGAGATCACAAAATGCCCTGTCTCCATTTGTGTTTACTTTTTTGAATGATGAATGCAAATTACTCTTCTGCATTTGGAAAAACCGGCGGCTTTTTACCTGCCTTTAATGCTTCAATAAATGTTTTAGAATATCCAAGAGCCTCACCAATTACATGATGCATATCCATATATCTATACGTTGCCAATCTGCCAAGGAAAGATATGCCATCAAGTCCAGTAGCATCCTTACGGTATTTCAATAACAACTCTTTATCCTGCTGCAGTCTTTTTGGATAATAAGGAATATCGTCTTCCCCGGTTTCTTTGCTGTATTCTTTAAAATAAACTGTCTTGTCATGATTTTCCCAGGGAGTAAAATGTTTATGTTCTGCAATCCTGGTATAAGGCACTTCTTCATCACAATAATTTATTTGTGTTACGCCCTGGTGATCGCCCTTCTCTGTAAATTTTTCAAAAGTTACGGTACGGTATCCCAACCTGCCATATTTAAAATTAAAATAAGCATCAACGGGGCCGGTATAAATTACATGATCATATGCTGCAGTATCAATTGATGGATCAAACTTTTTATTTAATTCGACTTTAATTTTTGGATTATCAATTAGTTTTTCAAAAAGCGCAGTATATCCATCTACAGGGATACCGGTATAAATATTATTATGATAGTTGTCATCATAATTAAACCGTACAGGAATTCTTTTTAAAATTGAGGCGGGTAATTCTGCCGGCTCACATCCCCATTGTTTTTTTGTATAACCATAAAAAAAAGCATAATACAATTGCTTGCCTATAAACCGCAGTGCCTGCTCCTCAAAATTTTTAGGCTCAGAGATGGTTTTATCACCAAGCGTCTCAAGAAAATCTTTCGCTTCTGCAGGGGTAAAAGTTTTATCAAAAATTTGATTGATGGTTTGCAGGTTAACTGGAAGAGAATATATCTTTCCTTTGCTCATTGCTTTTACCCTGTGTACGTATGGTCTAAATTCTATAAAACTGTTTACAAAATCCCATATTTCCTTTTTATCAGTGTTAAAAATATGTGGCCCGTATTTATGTACCATGATGCCTGTTTCCGAATCCCTTTCGGTATAACAGTTACCCCCTATATGATTTCTTTCGTCCCATATATCAATTGCACAATCTAAATTATTGATGAGCCTGTTCGCTAATACAGTTCCTGAAAAACCAGCGCCAATAATTAAAAACCGGTATGGCAAATTTTATATTTTTTATACGTGTGCTAAAATAAAGAATATAATGCATGTTTATGGCTGCGTAGCAAAGAGATAAATAATTTGTAGCCTACATTTGCTGCTATACAATATGAAAAATAATTACAACAAAATTCCGGAGCAAATAATAAAATCAAAAAGAAGAGACATAGCTGTTTTTTCAACAGAAGGTACTAACATAGATCATTCAGTAGTTGAGGCATTTGGAGATGAATGGCTCAAATTTCAAAACTATACTGATGAGACTATAGATATTTTTGTAAAAGAATATTTTGATATTTTGGATGATACCATGGTTAATAAAAATACCTATGCAATTGATATTGGCTGCGGAACAGGCCGGTGGACAAAGTATTTAAGTACCCAGGCAGGATTTATAGAAGCGATTGACCCAAGTAATGCAGTGTTTGCTGCTGACAATTTGTTGGGCGACATAACCAATGTGAGACTTTCAAAAGCATCTGTTGAAACCATCCCTTTTGATGATGAAACTTTTGACTTTGCCATGAGTGTGGGCGTACTGCATCATATACCTAACACGCAACAGGCGATGACGGATTGTATAAAAAAGGTTAAGAAGGGAGGTTATTTTTATTGCTACTTATATTATAATCTTGATAACAGGGGTTTTGCTTTTAAATTATTATTTAAGGCCAGCGATTTAATTCGTAAAATGGTAAGTAGCCTGCCTGCCAAAATAAAGAAAGTTATTTGTGATATTTTGGCCGCTGTAATTTACCTGCCTATGGTATTGCTGGTAAGATTTTTTTATTTTATCGGGCTTAAAAAGATTGGTGCTAAAATGCCGCTAAGCCCGTATAAAAATAAATCCTTTTTTGTTTTACGAAATGATGCGCTGGACCGCTTTGGAACTAAATTAGAACAGCGCTTCTCCAGGGAAGAAGTTATAGAGATGATGAAAAATGCGGGGCTGGATAATATTATTGTTGGCCATACAGCGCCATTTTATCGTGCTGTCGGCAGAAAAAATTAACTGTCCTCCAATATGCTCTTATATACCTTCAGGTATGTTTGAATTGCCTTCTCAAGATTATAATATTCTTTTGCTCCCTGTATAATTTCTTGTTTGTTGAAAATTTTTCCTCCTGCAATTAATTCCGCAGCTTTTTCATATGCTATAGGGTTTAAAGTTTTTAGCACAATACCGGCGTTATATTTTGTTGTTATTTCTTCTACATCTCCCACGCCAGCATTAGTTATAACAGGCATGCCCATGGCCATTATTTCGCCATGTTTTGTTGGTGAAGAAGATATTTTGGAATAGCATGGCTTAATAAAAAACAAGGAATAATTGCTGAAAGATAACAGCACCGGAACTTCATGACGGGCTCCTTTTTTTACCATTATTCTGTCAGCCGGGATATTATATTTTTTAGCGGTATCTATAATTACTTCATGCCGGTGCGGCGAGATAAATAAAAATTTTGTTTTTGGTATTTTGGTAAGCAGGGTTTTGCAAAACTGCATCATCTCCTCTGTAAGATACCAGCCGCCTATCGATCCGAGATAACTCACAATAAGATCTTCATCACTGATCTTTAATTCGATTTTAAGCCGTTCTTTTAGTGTTGCATCAATATTGCCGGGATTAAACAAATCCATATCCACGCTGCATGGAATTACTTCAATGGGTATGGGCTGATTAGAGATGTTCTTCCAACTATGCATTTCAGTTTTAGCATGATAAGTAAGGCAGGTTGTATAATCGGATTTTTCAAGGCATTCATATTCATGCTTCTTAAAAAAAGTATATATTTTTTTAAATACCGGGTTTTTCAAATTCCACATACCGCCATCCACTCTCTCATCTGCCCAAAATCCTCTTACGTCATTCAAAAATTTTATCCCGTATTTTTTCTTCAGCCATAGCGCAACTAATGTAGGAACGCCCGGCCTTGTGTGCACCATATCAAACCTTTCTTTTTTGTGCAGGTTTTTAGCCTTTTTTTTAAGCTGATAAAAATCAAAGATTGAAGAAAGTACAGGAGGATTTTTATGATATGGAACAGATACCCATTTGATGGGATAGGGCGCAATGAGTTTTTCAACGTAGTCTTTATTTTTTTTATAAAGGGCAGGTTTGTCACAGCTTAAAATTGTGAACTCGTAATTATATTTCGTTAAGCCGGCGAGGTAGGGAATTACCTGGCTTTGTCCTAAAGGGTCAGTTAACCCGTCATAGGAAATGAATAATATTTTTTTCTTTTCTGCCATGCGTAATTTCAATTTTCCTCAAGCCACCAGTGTAAAACAATTATTACCCAAAGGCGGTTAAATAAATAATCTTTGCCCTTAAAATATTGCTCTCTTATTTTTTTTACTTCTGCATAATGCAATATGTTATATTTTGTTATTACTTCTTCGGAAGTGTATTTATCAACGAGATACTTAAGATCCGTTTTTAACCATTTGACCAAAGGGATGCTGAAGCCCCATTTTTTTCTCGCAAAAATTTGTTTTGGTAAATGATCGTATAGCATCTCTTTAAGCAGGTATTTCATCGTGCCGTTTTTTATCTTCAGATCAGCACTAAGATTAAATGCAAATTCCGCTATCCGGAAATCCAGTAAAGGCACTCTTGTTTCAAGCGAATAGCGCATGCTTGCCCTGTCAATTTTTACCAGCAGATCATCTTTTAAATAATAATTAAAATCCCATAAGGCCTGGTTCTCTTCATTACTTAATTTTCTTTTTAATTCTGCCGGATTATTTATTCCATCAAATGAAAATTGTTTATTTACCAAAAGATCTTCCAGTTCCTGCTCCCTGAAAAAATATTGTTCCTGCGAAAAAATGTGGGTTATTATATTTTGCTTAGATGGATAAGAATATAAATTTCCGGCACGCTGGTATTTATTGTTCATTAGTTTAGAAGCGCCAAATAAAGGCCATCTTATTAATGGCATTAATGGGTTGGACAATCTTTTAGCCCATAGATACATACCATATCCCATAAATAACTCATCGCCCCCATCGCCGCTTAATGCAACTTTTACATGCTGCCTTGCCAGTTTGCTAACCATCATTGTGGGGAATGCAGATGAATCGGCAAATGGTTCATCGTAAGCAGGTAAAAGCTCATTTATCAGGTTGAGTACCTGCCTTTCTTTTACATGAAATTCGTGGTGTGCTGTATTAAGATGCGAAGCTACCTGTGTTGCATATTTTGATTCATTGTATTTTCCATCGTCAATAGCGATACTATAAGTATTTACTTTTTGTGCGCTGACTTTTGAAGCGACAGCCGTTACCAAACTGCTGTCAACACCTCCGCTTAAAAATGTGCCTATAGGAACATCACTTACCAATTGTTTTTCAACTGAATCGTATACTAAATATGACAAGGTCTTTTTTGCCTCGGCCTCATTCTTTACAGGTTCCATTTCAATTTTGGATTCCAGGTTCCAAAATGGTTTTATTTGCGAGGGGATATCATTGAAATTTATCTGTGTTGTATCGATTTGCAAATAATGTGCTGCCGGAAATTTTTCAACCTGGTTATAAATTGTAAAAGGCTGGGGAATGAATCCCAGGTGTAAAAAATAAGGAATGGCTGACGTGTTGATTGAAAGCTTATCTCCCCTGAGTGCTTTAATTAATTTTATTTCCGAAGAAAAAATAAGATCAGTTTCATCATGATAAATAAATAACGGTTTTATACCTGCATGATCTCTGCAAAGAGTAAGTTTTTTTTTAACTGTATCATAAATGGCAAAAGCAAACATGCCATTGAGCCATTTAAAGCATTCTGTTCCATACTGTGCAAATAACTCAAGTATTACTTCAGTATCGGATGTGGTTTTTAGAGAGACGCCCCTGTCAGCAAGCTTCTCCCTGATTTCCTTAAAATTATAAACTTCTCCGTTATAGATGATTGTATACCTTCTGTTAGCGGAGAACATGGGCTGGTTGGCCGACGGTGAAAGGTCTAAAATAGAAAGCCTGCGATGTGCCAGCCCGATTTTTTCATCTTCCGAAAAATAAGATCCTTCAGCGTCAGGGCCACGGTATTGAATAACACAGCTTGCCTGTATCAGCTCGGCCTTTTTGATGGAATTGTTCAATGATATATAGCCGGCTATTCCGCACATTACTTTTTGGGATTACTATTAAACGTCAATACATCAGTATATATTTTTCTTAATCCTTCCATGTGTTGTTGCAGTGTAAAATTATTTACGGCTCTTTTATGTGCCTTTTCTCCAAGACTGTTTAAATAGTTTATATCTGGCGCAAGTGTTTTAAGTTTTTCTGTAAAATCTTTCACATTATCCAGGTTAAAATAAACAGCTGTGTCTTCGCATTGCTCCCTGAACGATTTTATATCACTTACCAGTAACGGCATCCGCATGGCCATTGCCTCAAGCACGCTTAATGAAAATCCTTCGAAGGTTGATGACATTACAAACAAGTCGTATCGGTTAATTATCTTTTCAATATTTCTTACTTCTCCCTTTAAATTTATATTAAGTTTATTATCATTAATTATTGTTTCCATTTCCTTTCGCAAGGCTCCTTCTCCATAAATATCCAGTTGAAATTTGTTATTATCTAAAAGGGTAAATGCCTCTAATAAATATTTGTGATTTTTTGCTTTTAGTAAGTTACCTACTGTTATAAGACGGAAAATATTTTCAGGCTGATTTTTCTCAGAAGCATTATTACTGTTGAAAACCCTTACATCTACAAACGTATGTAACACATAAGCTTTATAAGGCTTTACTTTTAATAATTGAAAGTATTCGTTTAAAACGCCCTGGGAAACAGTAATGATAACGCATTGATGCATCCGGTACGATATCTTATCAAGCAGTTTTATATACCATTTTTTATAGTCAGATGCTGTAGCGATTGATGTGTGAATAGTAGTTACTAAAGGAATATTTTTTGGTGTAGCCACTCGTGCTAAAATGGTTGGCCAAAATAAATGTGAATGAATAATATCTACATTATTATCTTTTATTATTTTTTTTAATTGTGGTATGGCGAATGGGAGCAGGAAGATAGAGCCTACGTTAAGGCAATAATATTTATCTGATGTTAATTCGGATTCAAAATGATTTTCAGGAAACAGCGTTACTACAATATTATTATAATCAGTTAGTTCTTTAACAACGGTTACCAACATTGTTTCGGCACCGCCCCTGCCGAGGTTAAAAATAATATGAAGTATGGTTTTTTTCATTTTTTACGAAATGCTGCAAATAATTTATGACGGTATTTATATGGATCCATTTTCATTAACGGCTGCCTCATTGACAATAATTGTATTTTCACCTAACTGGTAATAACTATAATTATTCAATGTTTCAGAAATGGCTTTAAAAAAAGGCATCGCTGTTCCTTTACTGATGGAATCATGTAATTCTATTACAATCACCTTTACCATTGGTAGCCAGCTGGCATAACCCGACGAGAACAGTTCACGCTCTGCCGTTTCTATATCCAATTTTAAGATGTCAATTTTATCCAGTTTAAAAGTCTGCATAATCTCATCTATTGTTACAGAAGATATTGAACCAATTGTATTTTTTTCAATTTCTTCAGTTATCATTCCCCATTTTCCATAATTATATTTATCAGTTATTTTAAGGATGGCTTTCTTATTCCAAATACCAACATTTAAAGTGTGAATGTTGTTGTAAGGCCGCAGGTTAATATTTAATTGCTCAAAATTTTCTTTATCAGGCTCAATAGCAATTATGGTGGCACCGGGGAACATGCTTTTAAAAGCAATACTTGCAAGGCCAATGTTAGCGCCTCCGTCAATTATCACTTCAGGTTTCAGGGGATAATTAAAAAGGTATTGATTATGAACAATAGCCTGGTAAAAGGTTTCATAATCGGATGACCCTTTTCTTAATGAGAAGGGGTAAGCGATGCCTGGTATTCTTATATTTTGCTGGCTTCCTAATTTAAGTTTCAAAAATAAAAAAGGCCCTCTTATGATTCCGAAACGATGAACGAATCTGAAAAACTCTGATAAGGTTTGTTTAATATCCATGCTTAATTTTTCCTTAGATCGGTTGGTATTTCATTTGTGATAATACATTGCCTGGTTCTGCTGATATATTTTTTTCTTCTCCATTTAAGAAAATTATAGACAGGAAAAATCCTGTGTTTTTCCAAAAAGGTTATTGTTTTTCTAAATAAGCTTCCACCTTTTAGGTAAGGGCTGATCGTGGTTGGCTCATACGAGTTCGTCATTACGTAAGGATAAACGATCCTTACGCCATTTATTATTTTCCTGTCATAAAAACTTTTCCAGTCGTCTGGGAAAGATGAAAAAGGCTTTAGGTTTTCTAAAAGTGATTTTGCCGTTTCATATTTTATCATGTAACCACCGGTTGACCTTAAGGCAACAGCTGAAACTACCTGGTAAAGGTTAAAATTTTTGTTGATGGGAAGTACAGTAGAACCTGCAAGCGGAATCTTATAATACGACTGGTAAAAAAACAGGATCACTTCATCATTTCTTATTTGGGCAGATACCTTATCTGCAATCTCTGCAAAGTTCTTATCCAGTATCATATCATCTTCTAAAATAATAGCTACATCAATCTTTTCATCAACAATTTTTTTGTAAAGTAAATAATGAGATATTGCACAACCCGCTGCTCCTGGTGTGAAATAACCGGGCCGGTTTCTGAAATAATTCTCCTCATAATAGCCCGCCATCTCCTTTTCTGATAAATCCATCCCTTTCACAGCCTCGAAGATCTCAAAAGGAATATTGAGTTTATTTAACTGGTCTTCCATTATCTTTCTCCTTTGTAAAGAGGATTTCAAATTGATAACAAAATATTTCATCTTACTATTAGATTATGAATTTATCATTTTTAAAAAAAATAGGTTAATTAAATGTTTTTTGTAAAATATTTCTTTTTATCCTGCCTGCACAAAACTTTAATTTATACAATGGAACAAGAACAGGATGCGGCATTGGGTTGCTGGACGGTTTAAATTCTGCCGGGTATACCAAAGATCTTAATTCCATAATTGCCGGTATTTCTATGGGCTGTATCACATTCTTTTCGCTATATAATTTTTTAAAAAAATCCAGCCATCTTTTATTACAGCTTTCATCAGAATATTCTGCAATAATTTTTTTTCTTGCTGCCTCAGATATTTTATTCCAAAGAGCAGGGTGTGTTTTTATATTTCTTATTGTATTTATAAAGTCATCGCCCCTGTCATTCACTAAAAATCCTGTTTCATTTTGTATAATTAATTCCGTCATCCCGCTTCTTATATTTGAACAAACCGGTACCAGGCCGCATGCCATTGCTTCCATTAGTGAAATAGGAAGGCCTTCATAATCTGAAAGTAAAATGAATACATGGTTTTTTAGTAACTGAGCTTGTACTTCACCTGTTTCTAAATTTCCGCCATATTGAACAGGCAGCCCTTTTCCCTCATTATTTAAAATATCTAACACATTCTGCAGGTCCTGTCCGCTGCCATATAAAATACATTCGGTACCTGGTATTTCTTTTGCCGCCCGGCACATTGCCTTTGCTACTTCTGAAATTCTTTTTTGGTAATCTGCCATCCTGCCTATATAAATAAGCTTTAGCGTATCGTTTTCTTTTAACGCGGCTATTTCTTCAGGAAGAGGTGCTCCATAAGGAAGGCATTCAACTTTTACATTATAGGGTTGTTGATCGCTAATTATACCTGTAAGTAATTTGGAAACGCCAACCATTGCAGAAACTTTATTTTCTTCCTTTCCTGTTGCAAATACATCTATTAGTTTTAGATGGTGTTCATCATCATTATGCAAAATGCAAAGTGTAGGTATACCACTTTGTTTTACCCATTTGGCTGCATAACATGCTACAGGAAAAAAATTGGGAATAAAAATATCCGGTGGATTTGAACGGATATCTTCTAATATTTCAATAATCTTTTCTTCATTAAAATGTTCCCAATAAATGAGTTTACAGGCGAAGCCTTGGTTTGTAAAATATTGGTATGCAGGCAATTTTTTTGTGTGTGCAGCAAAAAAGATGATCCTTGTTTCCACACCATTTCCCCTCAGGTACGGTAAAAGCCTTTTCATCCAGGATGTAGGTCCATCAATGTTTACAGGGGAATCATATGCGCAAATGGTAATCTTCAGGTTATGCAGTTTTAAGTTTGGCAATATGTTTTTTTACAAAAAACAGGGTTAAAATAAATGTAATGCAATAGCTTAAAAATATAGCTGCAGCAGTACCTTTTACGCCCATCTGATCTGTAAAAAAATAGATAATGGGAATAGTTATTATCATACTCAGTACTGACAGCTGCAGCATTTTTCTTTTCTCTTTATAGTATAATAAAAATGTATGGAAGAAAGATGTGATTGTCCAGATAAAATATCCAAGGACTATTAAATAAAAATAACTTACAGCGCCATAATACCTGCTGTTGATAAAAAATTTGTATACAAAGGGTATAGTTATTATTACCAGCACAGTGGCAATAATCATAACTTTTGCATAAGTAAAAAACTGCTGTTTAATTATTTTGTAATCAGGATTAGTTTTGGAAAGCGCTTCGTAAACTGTTGGCCCCAGGTAATTTAAATAAGCCAGGGAAAACATGTTTATTATACTGGCAAAAACGCATGCAACACCATAAATTCCTACCACCTCGTTAGTTGTAAAATGAGCAAGAAAAAATTTATCGGACGTATTCAGTGCGAAAATACTTACCTGCATTAAAACAATCGGGATGGCATATACCAATTCTGACTTTATATATTGTTTAAATACTTTTCCGGATAAATACCCCTTTTTATAAAAATAGTAAAATGCATACACGCCCATGATGCTATATGAGACCGTTATACCTACTAAACGGCCTTTCCAGTGCATTGCAAAAAATACTACTAATACAACGGAAAGGCCTATTTCTAAAATAATCCTGGCTATACCTGCCAAAGCAAATTTTTTAAGCTCACCGTTTACGCGGATTAATAAAACTAACTGCTCATATATATAATTGAGAAAAGTAATTAGCGGAATAAGAATGGCAAAAAAATATGGAAAGCCATACTTTACTTTAAAATATTCCCTGAATAAACTAAAGCCTATAACAGACAATATTAATATTACAACCGGAATTATAAGGGTAGTAGTAAAGAAATTTTGAAATTCATTTTTCTTTAGCTTATAAAAATCTGTGCTGGTAGATTGAAGAATGCCAAAGGATAAAAAGGGAGTTAAAAAAACTACCGAGCTGGCAAACAGATTTAATAAACCGTTTTCAGCAGGCTCAATAAATTTTGGATTGGTATAAATAAATAAAAGTAAAAACGATATGCCTTTAGATAAAAATATAATTGATGTGTATACACCAACTGATCGCAACACAGGATGTTGTTTAACTGATGTTTTAAGATTTGTAATGAACAACATCAGTTATTTTTATTTATAACCATAATTATTTTTTAATCCCTTTTACCATTGAAGCTTTTCCATTGTCATAACTTATCTCTCCTCCCCAAACTTCTTTCATATTATATTTTTTAAACCATTTAACAATAGTGCTAATTTTTTGCGGCTGATCGTATTGTGGTGAAAACATATCAAAAGTATCCAGCACACATAGCGCCCTCAGTTGTGGATAGGGCAGACTTTTTGGCATTGTGCCATCAATATCGCACAATGGTAAAAAACGATTTAATTTATTCAATTTCATTTTTGAAAAAAATACTGATGTCTTTATCAACCAGTCAATATTCTTATCTATTTTTTTATATAACTTTTCATGATCCATTTTTTTGGTTAAGGGGCGCAGTAAATATTTTGCCTGCAATTTAGTCCACCAGCCTTTTATGGGGTAAAAGTCAATAATTACCTCACCGCCTGGTTTTGCCATATTAATTAATGACTGTACCGATCTTTCAATATCAGGCGTATGCTGTAAAACGCCCATGCAAATCACCTTATCAAATTGTGCCGGTGCAAACGGCAATTCATATATGCTTGCCTGGAATAATTTTAACCTCGTAGTAGGGCCATTGTTTTTATAATTGGCCTCAACAGCATTGGAATAATCAACGCTGTATAGATCGGCATTCGTAAAATCCAATATTATTTGCGTAAACCTTCCTGCACCGGAGCCAACCTCCAGTACAGTTTTTCCTGAAAGGTCTTCCTTATCCCATCCGGTTTCTGCAAAAAACCTGTTTTTGGAAATATCCAGGTTAGCTGATTTGTCAATTTGTATCTCAGCAAATTTATTCCATTGAAATCCGAAATTTTCAGTGTAATTGTTATCGGGAACAATGCGGTAAGCGCCATTCACTAATGGGAACACCAGCTTATTATTATCTTTTAAACCATCACCAGCTTCTATAACAGGATGTTGAGTAAAGGGATCTATCAGTTCAATACTCATTAGGCAATTCGCTTTGGGAAGACATAAAAATACAGTATCATTTTGGATGTATAAATTTTCTATAGTAACCGGGCTAAAGAATGCAATATATTACGTTGAATAGCGTAATTTATTGTATAACTAATATTACATGCTTTTTCTTACCATTGCATATGCAGCAGATAATAACCCCATATGATTTTGTACTGCTGCCCGTTTATCTTTTTATTTTTTATTTGATTGTAAGAAAAAAGTCAAAAAAATATGAGAAGACAGGGTTAAAGAGAATATTTATTACAGCATTTGTGTTAAGGATGGCTGGGGCTATTTTTTATTCATTGTTATTACAATATTATTATGGCTATGGCGATTCGTTCGGGTTTTACCGGGGTGGTAATGTTATATCTGATATGATACAACAGGATATCACATCAGTTAAATATTTATTTGCTTCAGGAAAAGAGATTGTTGCTGCGGCAAAAGCTATGGGTTTTGGGGATGAAGTGCCGGTGAGTATGCCCAATGATTCCAATGCGTTTATAATGAAGCTGTCAGCCGTGCTATCTTTTTTCACCTTTAATAAATACATGGTTATCTCAATATGCTTTGGTTTCTTTTCATTTATTGGGATATGGAAACTGTTTTATGCTTTTTACCAGTTAAACGAAAAAAAGAATGTAAAACTGCTTGCATTTTTTGTGTTGTATTTTCCTTCATTATGGTTTTGGGGCAGTGGTTTATTAAAAGAGCCGGTGTGTGTGGGAGTTTTGGGGCTCATTGTTTATTTAGTTTATAAAAATTTTGTAGAAAAGAAGTTTTCGGTATTGGATATGCTGATGCTGATATTCTTTCTTTTTATTTTAACTGTGGTAAAAAGTTATATCAGTGCTATCCTGCTGATAAGCTTTTCTGTGATATTAATTTATAAAGCTATAGTGAAGGTTAGAATCATGATCCTTCGCATTGTTGTCGTTGTCTTATTATTATTTTCTTTAACAGCAACGCTGATTGCCATAGATGTTTCGCAGTATATAAAATATTTTGTAGATAATTCCTTTGGGCAGATACAGCAATTGCAGAAATCTTACCAAAGTACAGGAGAAACAGATGATGGAGGGAGTAAAGGAACTTTCGTTATTTCAGAAATGGATGTTTCAATGCAAGGCATATTAGCAAGCGGGCCGGCCGTAATTGGCACATGCCTGTTTCGCCCTTTTATTTGGGAATCAAAAAAGGTTATAATATTTTTCTCTTCGCTGGAAGCATTACTAACGCTGCTGGCAACCATATATATACTTTTTAAAACCAGGGTTTACAGGTTTTTCCTATATGTTTTTAGCAGCCCGCTTTTACTATTCTGTTTTATTTTTTCTATTTTATTTGCGTTGGTTGTAGGCTATACCACTTTTAATTTTGGAACGCTGATAAGATATAAAATAGTTCTTTTACCGTTTTACTTTTTTTTACTGATACAGATTTACAGAAAAAACAAAGAACATTATTTAGTTTGAAAAGTAGGGATATTATAACTTTCTTCTTACAAATAATATTTCATGCCGTTAAAATTCTTTTGTAAAAAGAGGTATAAGAAGTATACATGGCCTCTGAAGTAAAATGGTTAGTTACATATTTATTTTGAATTTCTGCGAGTTTATAGCGCTCTTTCGGATTTTGTAAAAGAAAAATAATTTTTTTTGCTACTTCAGTTATATCTGTATCTGACCATATCCAATCATTTTTTGCTTTGTAGTTTTCGATCATTTGAATTCCGACTACAGGCACATTACACATAGCAGCTTCTATCATTGAAATCCCTACCGCTTCGCCAACGCTTAAGGAAATATACATGTCCAGATTATAAATAACCTCCATAGGCTCGTTAACTAACCCTATTAAATGAAAATTTTTAGATAGTCCGGCCTCCTGAACTAGCCTGTTTATTTCATCATACTCTTCGCCACTTCCTCCCAGGATAAAATGTGCCCTCTTTCCTAGCACTTTATAAATTTCATAAAATACAGGTACATATAGCCAGGGTTTTCTATCTGTTCTGAGCATGCTTATTGTACCAATTAAATATTCATAATTTTCTGAAATGCCAGTTTGGTTAAGCAATTTATCTTTTAACTCAGCATCATCTTTTATTTGAAAAACTGATATTCCATTAGGGAT
Source organism: Chitinophagaceae bacterium (assembly GCA_028288585.1). Taxonomy (GTDB): domain Bacteria; phylum Bacteroidota; class Bacteroidia; order Chitinophagales; family Chitinophagaceae; genus Ginsengibacter. The sequence continues at coordinate 31,698 of JAQBNL010000043.1, forward strand.
AAATTCAATTTTAAGATGAGGATGTTTTAATATAAAACTATCCCAATAAGGATCTTTTGCCATCAAAACCATACCATCCAGCTGTGACGCTATACGGGAGTGAAACCACCTGTTAAATTTGGAAACCGGCATTCCAACAGCATGATTGGTTTCTAAGATGAGTGGGGTTTTATTTCTTAGAATTTTTTTCAACAGTATGCTTGTTACCGCTCCAAAAACAGCTCCAAACGTTAAATGACAATGCAACACATCCCAGCCGCGAATCCATTTCCGGTGGGTTAATATCCAGAGTATACTTTTTAAATATGCAAACCGTTTTGCAGATGAAATAAATTTTATAGAAACATCAGGATGGATTTTGTTTTGCAGATAATGCGGATCTTCCGGCCACCCGGCAAGTATTGTAACAGCATCACCATTTTTTACCGCCTCGTTTGCCAGTTCTACAGCTACACGTTCTCCACCGCCTTTGGCCAATCCTGATAAAACATGAATTATTTTCAATTATATTGCTTTAAAATATTTTAAAGAGATAGTGCTACATTCAAAATCCCTGCTAATTTATCTACACATATATTCCCAATGTTAAAATCGCTTCAATAAAGCTTCATATTCAGCTATTTCATGAAGATTTGATTTTTTGGGATCTAATATTTCAATAGCTTTTTTTCTTAATGCCCCGCCCATCTTTTTTGCAAATGTTTTATCAGTTAAAAACCGTTCTGTTGCTTCGCTTAATTTTTTTTGTTGGGGGTGTGGAACTAAAAGTCCGGTTATTTCATTTTCAATAATCTCACTTTGCCAATCTATATCATAAGCTGCAATAGGCACACTTCCCAGCGCAGCTTCAGAAAGTGCTCTGCCTGTATGAGGGGATAATACAACGGCTGCCAACGGTATTATTCTTGAAAGCCATTCCTGGTTTTGATTGCCTGCAAATACAACTTCATTTTTAACGCCATAGGTAACAGACAATTCTTTTAATTTGACCAGCATAGTTCCATCGCCTACAAATAATGCTTTAACATCATGGTTACCTTTTCTTACATCTGCCAAAACCTGTATTACATGATCCGGATGTTTTACTTTTTCTAATCTGCCGATATAAAGCAGAAACCCGAATGCTTTTATACCCAGTTCATTTAATAAACTTATTCCTTCTTTTCTATTTTCTGGTTCAATAAAATGGCCTTCATAAAGCAGATTTCCATAACGAAAAATAGTACTGTATTTTTTTCTGGCGCCATTCGCCAGTGCAAAGTTTAAATTATCCTGGTTAGCGCCTGCTACAAGATCAGCACGGGATAAAACAAATCGTTCAATTTTTTTTTCAATTTTCCTGTTAAAGAATATTCGTTTTTGAATAGGCTGCCCTGTTGTTTCAAATACTTTGTCATGGTTTCCTCCAACTCTTACTACTAATGGAATTTTACACCATCTGGATAGTAACCATCCCAGCAGCCCGAGATATAACATATCACCTACCCGTATAATGGAAATATTTTCTTTTTTGATCAAATTTTTTAAAGAAAAGAATAAACCAACCTGGCCAAACAGAAAGTTTAAGGGGCTGATCCATTTTAACCATGCATACCTCCCTATTTTTCCTTCAATAAAAGTGTGTGAAGGTGTAAGTGAATGCCATACAGGCTTTCCAAACTTTGAAGTCCATTCCGGAGAAGTTACAAGTGTAGCGAATGGGTGTACAGACCAAACATGATTAAAATATCCATTAAGATCACGGCAGGTTACAGCTTGAATAAGTCCACGTTTTTGTATGGCTTCTAATGAGTAAGAAGTATCTAATACTAATAATTTTTTTTCTTTAACCATCAGCCTGCTCTAAAAGAAGAATTGTTTAATTTAATTGTAAAAGTAATAAAGCAGAAATGTATTGCTCTTAGTAATTATTGAGACAATCAATAACAAAAGATACTTCATCATCTGTAAGCTCAGCATACATAGGAAGCGACAGGCAATGTTGGGCAAGGTATTCAGCATTAGGAAAATCCCCTTCCTTATAATTTAAATCTTTATACGCTTTTTGAAGGTGACAGGGAACGGGATAATGCAATGCAGGATAAATATTGTTTTGATTCAGATATTTAATAAGCTTATCACGATCTTCTGTTGTTACTACAAATAAATGATATACTGACTTTGCCCAACCGGGCTGCGCCTGCATTGTTATTTTAGTATTGGTTATTTCCTGCTGATATCTATTTGCAATGTTTCTCCTTTTGCTATTCCATTCGGGAAGGTATTTTAATTTTACGCTTAATGAAGCAGCTTCCAAACCACCCATCCTCATATTAAATCCAATTTCATCATGATAATAACGAACCATTGATCCATGATTTCTTAAGCTTTGTAAATGTTTGTAATAGGTTTCGTTATTGGTTGTAATACCGCCGGCTTCGCCACAGGCACCTAAGTTTTTTCCAGGATAAAAACTAAAACAAGCCATTTCCCCAAAACATCCAATCACAATCCCTTTATAGGCTGCACCCTGTGCCTGTGCCGCATCCTCCACTAAAAAAAGATCATGTTCACTGCAAATCTCTTTTACCGCATCAATATCAAATGGCTGACCATATAAATGAACACCAATAATTGCTTTTGTTTTAGCAGTTATCTTTTCTTTTATTCTTGCTGGATCTATTTGCCAAGTATCATTTGTACAATCCACAAAAACAGGTGTGGCGCCGGTATAAGATACTCCCCATGCCGTTGCAATAAATGTATCTGCCGGTATAATAACTTCATCACCTGGGCCTATACCTAATGCCAGTAGCGCCAGGTGCAAAGCTGATGTGCCATTATTAACACCTATTGCATACTGTGTGTTACAAAATTTTGCAAAATGGTTTTCAAATTCCGCTACAAAATGCCCTCCGGAGAATGCGGTTTGATCATAAACTTTTTCAAATGCCTCAAAAATTTCTTTTTTTATTTCCCGGTGTTGCTTGTTTAAATCAAGACATGGAATTTTATTCTCACTTGTTAACATGGGTAAAATATCTTAATCAATATATTTAATAATGCGGGCTGGATTTCCGGCTATAACAGCTTTTTGGGGCACATCTTTAGTAACCACTGAACCTGCGCCTACTATAGCTTTTTCACCAACAGTGATACCACATAAAATAGTTACACTTGAGCCAATGGAAGCCCCTTCTTTTATATAAGTTTCTACACAAGTCCAATCAGCCTCTGTTTGCATAGTATTATCTTTATTAGTAGCCCTGGGAAATTTATCGTTGATAAAAGTTACATTATGACCAATGAAAACATTATCGGCTATGTGAACACCTTCACAAATAAAACTGTGGCTGGATATTTTACAGTTTTGCCCAATGATAACTCCTTTTTGAATTTCCACAAAAGATCCTACTTTGGTATTATCGCCAATACTACAGCCATAGGCATTAACGAAATTGAAGATTTTTACATTTTTACCCACCTGTACATCCTTCAGGCTTTGTCTTTCTGTTTGAATATTTAATATTTCCATTATTTATATTAGCTGAGTTTTACTTCTACTCCATTATTTTTTATAGATTTTTCTGCAGCTTCTAACATTTTTATTATATCCAGTCCTATTATGTAAGATGACCTTGGTAATTTACTTTCACGGATGCTTGTAATAAAATCGCTGGCAACTGAAGCAAGGGCTTCTTTATTATTTATTTTGGGTACGTAAATATCACCCACCCTGTAATCTACTAAAATTTGTTTTTTATCTTCATCGGTTTTTAATTGGTAAGCCGTATCATATACTTTTATTTTTTCGGTTGGCTCCACATCGTTGTAAACAATCATTTTTTTATCGCCTCCAATCATCATCATTCTTACTTTCACTGGGCTGCTCCATGAACAATTTAGATGTGCAATAAAACCTGATGTATAATTTATCGTCATATAGGCAATATTCTCTACCCCGTTATCAGTATGGCTTATACCTGTTGCATTAATGCTATATGGCGTTGCATTGTATAAGTAGCGTAAAATAGAAAGATCATGAGGTGCCAGGTCCCAAAGCACATTTATGTCCGGCTGAAACAATCCTAAATTTATACGTGTAGAGTCCAGGTATTTAATGTTCCCTAAAATATCATTATCAATAATTTCTTTTATTTTCTCAACCGCGCCGGTATATAAAAAGGTATGGTCTACCATCAATACCAAATTCTTTTGGAGAGATAATTCGATTAATTTTTCACATTCCATTACAGAAGAAGCCATTGGCTTTTCAATAAGAACATGTTTGCCATTTGTAAGGGCTTTTTGAGCCAGGGAGAAATGAGAGTTTATGGGAGTGGCTATAATAACGGCATCAATTTCCGGATCATTAATTATTTCATCGGCATCCTGTACAGCTTTTATGGAGGGATATAATTTTTTGAGATCTTCTAAACGGTTGGGCCGGGAATCTGCAACGGTTTTAATATTGCATTCTTGTTGACTAAAAAAATTACGGACTAAATTAGGACCCCAGTAACCATAGCCTATTATACCAACATGAATCATAAATTTTTTGGAAAGTTAAATAAAGTTAACCTCTTTGCAATTTATAGACCATTCGTACTATACAAAGAATAAGACAGTAGGGTATTAGCATCATATCAACAGGTTAAATTTCATTGGCAACTTTAATTCTGCGAAGCGAATTTAGCCTGGCAATTATAGGCTTCTCAACAAATTTATAGAATAAAATACTTGCATAACAGATAATACAGACAATTAAAATAATTATACAATTAATAAATAAATTATTTGTCATATTTAATTTTGAAAATATTTTAAAAGAAGCAGCAAGCACGGGAAGATGAATAAGATAAAGAGAATATGAGGCTTCTCCCAGCAATAAAAAAATATTATGCACTTTAATTTTTTTATTTAATTCGTATTTAACGAGACCTGTAATAATAAAAAATGAAGGAATTCCAAACAGGATAACACGGTTAAAAGTATTAGGGACGAGATAATAATTGAGGTTAAAAAATACAGCGCTCATTAAAAAAAGAATACTACCCGTAATAATTAATGGCATAGCTATTTTGTTAGAAATTTTAGAAATAAGAACTCCCACCAGAACTCCCATAAAAAACTCTACGTTCATGGGATAAGTTACAAGGCTTAGTAAGCTATTATCATTTTCAAAATTATATCCCATCACAGGTAATAAAATTATAATAGCTGCATATAGCATTGCTATATAAAACGACCATTTTTTTTGAGGGATAAAGAATGCTAATGAAAATAACAGGTAGAAAAATAGCTCATAACTAAGCGTCCAGCTAACGCCATTTACCATAACATGGCCTGGTAATAATAAATAAGTAGAAATGATATTTATAAAATCAAAACTGAAATGGGTTCTGTAGAAAGAAGGTAGTAATACCTGTAATAATAAAAATAGGGAAATAATGATCCAATATGTAGGATATATTCTTACCACTCTTCTCCTGATGAAGAAGTTAAAATGATCAGATTTTCCGATAAATTTGAAATTGGTATATGTAATAATGAAACCACTTAGTACAAAAAAAATATCAACCCCTGCCCCTCCAAATAAAAAAACATCTCCAAGAAAACGTTGCTGCAATATTTCAGTTGAATTTCGGGAACAATGTAGTAATACTACCAAAAGACTTGCAATACCACGAAGCACTTGTATTAACTGGAGATTTTTATTGGTGTTTGGCATAGCCTTATAAGGTTATCTGGTAGATTTTTGCATAACATATTGTTTAAGATCATTAGCTACCTGTATTGAGTAAGCCCTTGCTCCCTTTATATTTAAATGCCAGGAGTTATAAAAATATCCTGTATCCGTTACCAAAGCTATATTAGTATAATCAAAATAACTGGCACTGTATTTTATAGCTAATATTTTCACGTATTCTAATATTGTTTTATAATTTTTTACAAATAATGCCGGAGAATATTTTTTTTGGTACGGAGCAATTACCAGCATTAATTTAATATGTTTTTCTGCGCATAGCTTCATTAATTTTTTTAATAAGTAGTACCCATCTTCATTATAGTTCTCTACGGCCGATACTAATGTGCCGGAATCAGGAATTGAAAAGCCCGGTTGAATATGCGGGAAAAATCCTTTTTCTGAATTTTTAAACCGGCTCAGAAGCCCTCTGATGGCTGCATATTTTACATAATCATCATAAGCAGTTACATCCAGAAATTTTGCTTTATGCATTGTATTAGCACTGCCGTTGTTAGTGTATACAAAAATATTTTCTGCACTCTCATATGGATAATAGTAAGCGTCTTTATAAGGATCGATTTGTGGCTTAAACATATTATAATCGATATTTAAAATAACGTATGAAAGATTAGGCTGATTATTTAAGGTTGTTGAGATAAGGTTATAGCATGTTTTAATAGTTGCGGCATTCAAGCCAGCATTGTAAGAATTTAAATGTGTGATAGAGTCAATAATATCAGGATCGATGTTAGTAAGTATTCTTGAAGAACCCGCCAGCAAAATATTTATATGGGTATTCGTGTCAAGGAGATAATTTATTTTGCCATAAAAATCTACCGGCGATCTTCTCAATCCTTTGTTTATGATATATGAAACGCTGCCTGTTATTATTAAAGGCATTATTATTACAGTAGCAAGATATTTGAAAAGCTTCGTCCTCAAAATTGAAAATATATAAATGATAATTTTTGAAAAATACCTAATATAAGTATTATCGTCATAATCGTAATTCCAAAAACAATACTTCTTTTAAATTGTTCTGAAAGTTTTGCAAATATTATCTTATCTGCGAATGTGTGCTCAGCAATAAATAAAAATGTTATCAATAAAAATGACAATATGTAACTGAATTTTGAAAATATAATTTCATCCTGTAATGGCCCCCAATTACCGCTGAATATTTTTTTAATTATATAAAAACTGTCGTTTACTGATGAGCTTCTGAAAAAGATCCACGCGAATGTTACCAGCAAAAATGTGGTGGTTACCTGTAAAAAAGTATGGAAGAATTTTTTTTTCTTTACATGCAATAATTTATTGAACCAGGCTCGTCCATTTTTTGTGATAATTGAAAACACGAGATAAAATCCATGCAGAGCTCCCCATATAATAAATGTCCAGTTTGCACCATGCCAAAACCCGCTGATAAGAAAAACAATGAACAGATTGATATACCATCTTGGAATACTTACCCTGTTACCTCCAAGCGAAATATATAAATAGTCCCTGAACCATGTGGATAAAGAGATATGCCATCTTTTCCAAAATTCATCAATGCTTTTTGCTTCATAAGGTTTATTAAAATTTGTCATGAGTTTAAAACCCATAGCTTTTGCAGCACCTATCGCAATACTTGAGTATCCTGAAAAGTCGCAATATATTTGTACGCTGAAGAAAATAGTAGCGAGCAAAAGCATAGTACCATTATAATTTTGGGGCTGCTTATACACAGTATTAACCAAAATAGCAAGCCTGTCAGCAATCACAACTTTTTTAAACATTCCCCAGAGCATCATTTTAAAACCTATAAAAAAATCATTTGCATTAAAATCATGTTTTTCATAAAGCTGGTGTAACATATGCTGGGGCCGTTCAATTGGTCCGGCTACTAATTGCGGATAAAACATTACATACAAAGCATAAATGCCAAAATGTTTTTCTGCCTTTTGGTTTCCGCGATATACTTCAATAGTATAGCTCATTGCCTGAAAGGTGTGAAAAGAAAGGCCAATAGGCAAGAGAATTTTAAGAAAAGAAAAATGAAATCCTAAAGCATTTATATTGTCTACAAAAAAATTATAGTATTTAAATACGGCAAGCACACCAATGTTTGCAATAAGGCTTAAAACCAGGAACAACTTTCTCCTCGTTCCGTTAGCATTTTCGATCCATACGCCTGCAAAATAATCCACAACTATAGTGCCTCCTAAAATAAGGATGTACACCGGAATGAATGCCATATAAAAATAACAGCTTGCTGCAAGCAGGTGAAACCATCTGTATTTGTGAGGTAAGAAAAAGTATACAGATGTAACTATAATGAAAAATATAATAAACTCCAGGGAATTAAATAACATCGATATTACAGCAGTTAATGAATCTGTGCAAAGCTAATTTAAAAATGAAAGGAGTTATAGGTAGGGTAAGAAAACAATTAATTAAATTGAGAAAATCATGAATTATTATTCTTCCAATACCTGTTCATCACGGCCTTTAATTCAGCATTAAAAAACAAGCGGATCAATGATATAAACAGCACAGTGCAGATAATTAATTTGATTGCTGCATCTAAATACACATTAGCACCCAGCTTTATAAATCCAAAAGGAAAACTCAATAGTAAGCCGAGTACAAAAACAAGGATATCTTTTATAAAATTATAGGTAACATGATAATAGCGGGCAGATAGTATATAACCCAGCCCAACCAAAACAAGGTTAGCAATTAATTGTGAAGCCGCAGCAGCATATACGGTAAACATTTTTATGAATATAAAGTTGAACAGCGCCATTGCTGCCAGGGCTATGGCAATTAATATTACCAATAAATATGTTTTTTTAGAATAGTTGATTCCTATTAAAGAAAAACTAATTAGGCCATATCCAAAATTTGCAAAAAGCATAAAAGGCAAAAAGTATGCAGCAGCCACATAACTTTGCTTACCCATAATAATTATTAAGGGAATGCTGCAACTCATTATTGCAAGGCTTATACCCACCATGCCTATAATATATAAAGATTGTATTTTGCTAAAAACTCTTTTAGCTTCCGGCTTATCCCACATAGTGTATACCATAGGGTTAAATGCAAAATCAAATGCCGTTACAGCAAGCAGAATAATAATAGATAGTTTTTGGCAAAAACTATACATAGCAAAATCATTATCGTTAATATACTGTCTTAAAAAATACCTGTCAAGCGACATACGTACAATACCTAAAACAAAAACAATCATAAACGGAACCCCAAATGCTGATAATTTTTTTATTAGTGCTACAGAAATTTTTGCTGTAAAATATTTTCCTGAAACAGCAAGGCAGTATAGTACCATTCCCCATTGAACAAAGAGATTAATTTGTACAATTAAATGAATATTAAGTGTACCTGACAATTTAAGATATAACAGCAGTAATAAATTAAGTGCAGCAAGGCCAAAGGTAAGAACAACAAATTTACGCTTTTGGAAAGTCCATTTAAACCAGCTGGTAAAATAGCTTGTAAGTGCAGATGCCGGTATCCAGAACAATGTGAGAATAAAATCATTGTGATAGGCAGCATCCGTTCCTGAATATTTTTCAAGAGTATGCATACTAACGATAAATAGAGGTAAAAGAATAAAAGATAGAATTATTTGGACAAAAAGAGCGTTGGTGAAAATTTTTTTTCTATTATCCGTATCTTTTACATCATAAAAAAATCTGGCTGCTGCTGAATCCATTCCAAAAAGAACCAGCCCGGCTAAAATAGCAGTACTTGCCTGAATCATATTCCAGTTAGAGAAATCAGGATCGCTTACGCTCTTTACAACTAAGGGAAGCGTAATAAGTTGCAAGGATTTTGAAACTGCATTGCCTACCCCATAAAACGCTGTATCTTTTATTAAAAATTTTAAAGTGCTTTTTAGCATTAAACCGGGTTTTTACTTAAGCAATTGCTGCAATTGGGTAATATACTTGGTTGAAACATTTGCCGGGGAGTGATATTGAAGTATCCATTCCCTTCCTTTTTCTCCAAGCTCTCTGGAATATTCATGATCTATATACAATTTGTAAATAATATCGCACACAGCCTCAGGAGTGTTAACAGAAATAACAGGATGCCATTCATAAAGCTGTTTCATAACTTTCTCATCAATATTACAAATTACAGGTTTACTGCAGGCCATTCCTTCTAATACAATTGAGCCGAACCATCCAATACCAAATTCATCAACCACAAGATTGGACATTGAATACAGATCAACCATTTCGGATTTTGTAAATCCTTCATTAGTTTCTCCTTTTATCCAGACAATATTTTCTTCTATGCCCAGATCAGTAATAATTTTTTTTGCAATGTCCTTATCATTTGAATGGGCTCTGTCCGGCATCATGATACAGACATCTTTTAACTGTGGATATTTTTTTAAAAAAAGCGCAAGTCCGTAAAACAGTATTTCATTTTGTTTCCATTGCCCGGAAGCCATGAGGGCCTCATTTTTTCTGATCATCATTCTGGATGGATGAAAAATAAGGAACTTAAATGGCGCTAACTGATATTGAATTGTTTTATTTATTCTGCTTAAATAGTCTGGTTTGTACCTGATAATCCCGGTATCAATTATTACGGGAAAGTATACATTTTTGATACGCCCTGGTTTTACTTTTATTTTATTTAAAGCATTTACATAAGGCGAAAAGGGCTGTGTCCATATTTCATCTGCATGTTTTATACCCCTGCGTTGGTAATACCCCAGGATATATGCAGTGAGTTTATGTTTTATACTTTTATATAAGAAAGAAAATTTTACAGGAAATGGAATTCTTGTAACATCTCCTCCTGTTACATAAAAAACAGTTTTGCCTTTTAAAAAAGGAGTAAGGATAATTCCGATGTGAGAAAGAATAACTATATCATACTTATTCAATTCCCTGATAAATGTTTTGTCTTTTTTTTTTATAAATAAAAGAGGGCTGAATTTTTTATCCTGTTGTATCCAGTCAGGGTAATTATCTTTTAATTCAGGATTATCACTTTCTGGTTTATTTTGAATATCTAGTGGGTCCTCCAGGTAAAGATGAACATCCAGGTTTGGATCAGCACGTAACGCCTTAGCAATGTTGTACATATTATTACAGATATTTCCAAACAACGCAATCTTCATTATTTTAAAATTTTTTACCTATAAATTAATTCATTAAGTTTTTCTTTATCAGGAAAATTTACCAATACTCCCATTCCTTTTTTTTGATATACCAACATACTGCCTAATGCAACAGCAGATGCATTGCCTTTTTTAATTACTTCTGCTATATGCTCTATGCTCCCTGCGCCACCATTTGCAATAACAGGAATACCAACTACTGAAGCAATTTTTTTGGTGAGCTCAATATCAAAACCACTCCATGTACCTTCCCTGTCTATTGAAGTTAATAATATTTCACCGGCGCCTAATTGTTCCAGTTCGGCAGCCCATTTAACTGGGTCAATATTCAATTTCTCAGTACCATCATTTATATAAACCTGGTATGTACCCCAGATATTTTTTTTTACATCAATGGATGCAACAACAGCCTGTGCTCCAAAATGCTCAGAGAGTTTTGTAATCAAGCCGGGATTTTTCGCCGCCGCAGTATTAATTACAATCTTCTCAAAACCTATAGAAAGAATTTGTTTTGCAGTTTCCACATTATCAATGCCGCCACCATACGACAAAGGCATAAAGCATTCATCAGCTATCTGGTGAAGTATCTCAATGTTTGGCCGGCGTTTTTCTTTGGTTGCTCTAATATCAAGAAAACATAATTCATCTACTTCCAGCTCGTTAAAAATTCTTACTGTATTTATATAATCGCCGATGTAACCATATTTATCAAACTTTACAGTTTTTACAAGGCTTCCGTTAATGAGTTGTAAACAGGGGATTATCCGGGTTTTTAGCATATTTATATTCTTGCAAAATTTTCCAGTAAGCGCATACCAAACTTATGGCTTTTTTCAGGGTGAAACTGCGCTCCATAAATATTTTCATGCTGAATGATAGAGTGAAACTCAATTCCATGATGTGTGGTGGTTAAAACATCTTCAGGATTGTCTGCTTTTACATAATAAGAATGGACAAAATAAAATTTTGTTTCATCACTAAAATTTTCGGTGAGTTTGCCTGGTTTTACGGGATGAACAATATTCCACCCCATGTGCGGAACTTTTAATAAGGAACCTTCGGGAAAATTAAATTTTAAAGTTTGCGCCTGTATCCATCCTAAACCCGGCAATAATCCTTCTTCACTTGATCGTGTCAGTAACTGCATTCCCAGGCAAATGCCCAGTACCGGGATTTTATCCTCTAATACTTTTTTATCTAAAATATTTCTCAAACCGCTTTCTTCTATCCTTTGCATGGCAGCGCCAAAGGCTCCAACGCCTGGCAATAATAATTTTTGAGCTTTTTCAATTCTATTTATATCCCCTGTAATTTCTGTGGGTATACCAATACGTTTAAACATATTCTGCACTGACCCTAAATTTCCCATCCCATAATTTACAATGGTTATCATTCTTTTATTTTACGGGGAAACAATATTTCATATAAAAGCTTTTTGGAACCAGGTGAGCTTTATACATCATATAAAAAAATGGCTGCAGCAATTCAAAACGTTTTTTGTAAGTAGGATAGTCTGTCCAGTATTTAGGAGGAAGATTCATTATTCTTTCAAATTCATCATTACTTAAGCCTATTCTTTTTTTAAAATATTCCAAGAGTTCGGGTTCCATATATGGAGGATGCTCAAAATATTCTTTCAATGCATCTTCCCTGTTTAGTTGACCGGCACGTACTGCGGCCGATAAAGTATTGTTCCTGTAATCTATATTAAATTTTTTTGGAAAATAATAGCTGTGATTAAAAGCAGTCATCCTGTTCTCCAGGTGATGCCCGCCATAATATTGCCAGCCAAATTCTTTTTCAAGAAATATTTTTGCATCTTCTTTGGTATATTGGATATACCAGAACGGCCTGATCTTTTTTATTCGTTTTACTGCGATCCATTTTATAAATCTCCAGAAAGGCATATTTGGAAAAGTTTTCATTTTTAGCCTGCCGAACATTTTATGAATAGAAGCAATATATTTTCCATCAAAATAATTTTTGCCAAGAGGAGTAATGCCTTCTGCCATAAATGAATGCCCTTCTAAAATATATTTTACGCCATATTTAGATGCCGCTCTGTATAAAATTTCAGTTAATGCAAGATCCGTTGGAGCATCTATTTCCGGCACACCTGCCAAAAAAAATGACCTGTAAATATCATCCATCTCCTTATTGTCAACTACATGCGTATATAGATCAACATTAAGTTTGGTTAATACTTTACGAATATTTTCTGTAGCAATAGCAGTATTCCATGTATTGTCATAATGTACAGCCAATGGTCTTAGCCCTTTTTGCAGCGCCATGTAAACCATATAAGAAGAATCGGTGCCGCCGCTTACTCCAATAACACAATCATATTTTTTTCCTTTGCCCGCTTTTTTTATGAGTTGAATTATATCTTCAAATGTTTTTTGTCCTTTAGGTTTTCCTGTGCCATATTCTTCAATAAGATTGTCAATCATATGGCAATAATTGCAGATTCCGTTTTCATCAAAAGTGATTGATGGCACCGTTTCATCATAAATACACCGGGTGCATATCTGCCGTCCCTTGTAAGATTGCTTATTGTTTAATACTTCGTTTATTACTGCAGACTGCATTATTATTTTTTTAAAAACCGTCCTGAATAACAAGCCTCCTCTTCGTGAAAATAATTTACTTCAAGTAGATTATCTGATACCATTTTAAGAAATTCTTCTTTTGAAAAGCGTTTTGCATTACTGGGGGCATACCAGTCATAGTTAGTGCTTTTGCTTAATTCAAAACCCCATTCTTCCTTCCAGAAACATTTTAAGAAGTTCCAATAAATGAACCGCTGAATATCATATTTGCCACCTTTAATACCAAGCAATGGAATATCGGGTGCATCAAAAGTTACATTTAATTCACTAAGCCGCTTACCAAGCTCTGTTAATTGTTCTGAAAATTTCCACATTTCTTCATTTGGTATAGTATGCGTGGCTTTACGAAAATAATCATCCACTAATTCTCTTGGCAAAGCTTTTTTGGAATATACATAACAGGCAAATTCACCGTTTAGGCTTGTAATGGCAGCAAGATGTTGAAATGTTTTTTCCGGTACTTCGGTATGCATGATAACCTGGTCACATACCGTAAAATCTATGCTGTTGTTTTTTAGATGCGTGTTTGCAATATCAGTTTTACAGAAGTACAGGTTTGAATAATTTTTAAAATTTTTTGCTGCAATAAATATTGCTTCAGAAATATCAATGCCAATTACAATTGCATGCGGCGCTAATTTAGCCAGCCAGGCTGCTTTATACCCAAGACCGCAGCCGGTATCAACAATTAGCTTTTTGTTTTTTAGATATTGAATAAGGGCATTTTCAGATGTAAATCCGTATAGAGATAAAAACCATTTAAGTTGAAATTCGTATAATTTTTCTATGTCTTTATATTCTTCTGCTTCTGTCCACTTTTCAGTAAAAATTTGCTGTGTTTGCGATTGATTATCAGCATAAGTATCGGTAAGTAAAAGTTCAATAATATTATCTTTTACATTTACAGGAATATAAAAAAGCTCCTTTATAAAATCCTCTGTCATTTTTTATTATTGAATTATTTTGGCAGGTGATCCGGCAATCTTACTTCCCTGCGGAAAAGAATCTTTTACAAGGCTGTTTGCCCCAACAATTATATTGTCTTGTAACGTAACCCCTTTTGCAATGATAGTATTGGGGCCGATGTAACAATTATTGCCAATGGTTGTAGAAGCGTATTCATATTTTTCCTTACCTCCGCTAATTGCCCATTGCACACTGTCGTGAGAATAAATTTGTACACCTGCTGATATACTACAGTTGCTCCCAATTTGCAGCCCTCCAGACCCATCTAAAACTGTAAAAGGGCCAACCCATGTATTTATACCAACTGTAACCTTGCCAAAAATGCAGCAGGAATCATACACTGAAGTACCTTCACCAAAGCCTAGAAATTTTGCTCTTTCCCACCTGTCAAACATAAGATCAGCAAAGGGTAATGAGCGATCTAATTCTGCTATAAAATTTTTATCAAAATGATTTTTAAGCTTTTGAAGAAGAATATAAAATTCCTTTACATCAGCTGGTAAGTTTTCTATTTGTTTTTTTCTATCCAAAATGCTAATTATATTTTTCTCCCTTTAAAAATATCCTGCACCACCATTCAAAACACATCAGCGACCAAAGTAAAAGCCTGTGATTTATTTTATGATCAATATGCTCCTCAATTATTTTTTTTACATAAGCAGGATTAATAAATTCTGCTGATGCGATATTTTCCCCCAGTAATAATTCTTTTACATACGCTGCATTTTCGCCCCTGTACCAGCTTTCATCAGGCGCTGAAAAACCCTGCTTTTTCCTGTTAATAATTTTTTCAGGAATAAAGTGCATCATGGCTTTGCGTAATACATTTTTGCCGTCATCATATTCAGTATATAATTTTTTCTTGTCCCTGAATTCATTTTCATCAACCCTCATCATTTTTTCAAAATTACCCAACTTATGCTTTACCGGTATTTTCTGTGCAAAAGCAACCAGGTCATTATCCATAAATGGAAATCTTTCTTCAAGGCCATTGGCCATAGAAAGTTTATCACCTACCAGGAATAATCCGGGTAAAAAAGTTTTTATTTCGAAATACAATGAGTTGTTTACATGCTGTTCAGCCGAATCGTATTTTAATGAGTGATTAAATGTAAAAACCCTTTCAAATATCTTCCTCGGCTCTTCAAGATTATGGATCTTTGATATTACTGCCGGAGTAAATAATTCGCTTTTACTGTTATCCGGAACCAGCCTTTGCCAGAAATTATAATATTGTTCAAAATAGTCTTTTTGATCCAGGGATTTGGAAACCCTGTAATAACGCCATGGATAGCCACCATATAATTCATCGCCCCCTGTTCCCTGCAAACAAACTTTTACAAATTTTGAAGCAAGCCTGGAAATATAATAATTAGGGTAGCTCATCCCAACTTTTAAATCTTCTAAATGATAAACTACTCTTGGTAATGACCATTTAAGATCGCCGGCATTAATTACCTGTTCAAAGTGTTCTGTTTTACAATGATTGGCCATTAATTCTGCATCTCTCCGTTCATCATAATTTGCTTCTACGCCTGAAACCTCACTCATATCAAATCCACATGTAAATGTGCTAAGCCGGTTAACGTGCTGCGAAGCGATAGCTGTAATAGAACCGCTGTCCATACCACCTGAAAGATAGGAGCCCACAGGCACATCTGAAACCATTTGCCGGGCAACTGCTTTTTTAAAAAGCCTTTCTGTTTCATCAACAGCATCTTCAAACGTCATAGTGTTATCGGTCTCCGTAAAATTATAATCCCA
Organism: Chitinophagaceae bacterium; assembly: GCA_028288585.1. Lineage (GTDB taxonomy): Bacteria > Bacteroidota > Bacteroidia > Chitinophagales > Chitinophagaceae > Ginsengibacter. The sequence goes on from JAQBNL010000043.1 coordinate 47,908, forward strand.
CCATGATTTATGATGTACCTCCCTGGTAGATGTATTAATGGTTATTGTATTGGCAGGGGGCAACATATATACCCCTTTAAATAAGGTTTGAAAAGTAAAAAGGTTTTGGAAAGTAAAATACTCATTCAGTGCATCAAAATTCAATTCAGTTTTAAAATCAGGATGCTGCAGGATAGCTTTGATTTCTGAAGCAAACGCTATCACCTTTCCATTAAACCAATAATATAACGGCTTTATTCCATAGCGGTCACGTGTAAGATGCAAAGTTTTTTCCTGCTTATTCCATGCAGCAATGGCAAACATGCCATCCATCTTTTCAAAGAAGGAAATACCGTAGGCTGCCAGTCCTTCTACAATAACTTCAGTATCTGATGTTGAAGAAAATGAATGGCCCTTGGATAAAAGCTCCTGTTTTAATTCTATATAATTATAAATACATCCATTAAAAATAATAACCCAGTTACCACTTTTGGAATGCATTGGTTGTGCGCCTTTATCGGAAATATCAAGAATAGCAAGACGTCTATGGGCAAACGAAATATTATCCTCAACAAAATAGCCTTCACCATCCGGGCCACGGTGTGCGATAGCGTCACCCATTTTTTTTACAGTTTCAATAGATGCTGCCTCTTGCGAAATATTAAACACGCCTGCTATACCACACATATTAAAAAGATTTTAGAGCGCTGATAATATAATCAAAATCTTCTTTCACCATTTTGTTATGCAAAGGGATGCTCATACTATATTGATCCGCTGCATAAGCATTAGGAAAATCATGGGGCTTTAAATTAAAAGTATTTGCGTAAGCACCCAACATATGAACGGCATGTGTGCCGGGCCGGGTGGCAATTCCTTTTTGCTGCAGTACTTCCATTATATCATTTCTTTTTAAAGGCGATTTCTCCTCATCAATAAAAAGAACATACGATTGCCAGCCATGCTTATAATCATCCGGAACAATTGGTGTATGAAGCCATGATATATCTTTCAAATTCTCTGAATAATAATCGGCCCACTTTTGTCTCTCATCAATAAATTGGTCCAATTTTTTTATTTGCACAGTACCTAATGCGCCTTGCAGATCGGTCATACGATAATTGTATCCCACAATATCAAATGCGGAAAGGATATATGGTTTGGGTCCATGATGTCTTTGTTCTTCTGAAATGGAAGCGCCATGATTTCTTAATTTATCAAGATGCGTTGCAATGGCGTCATCATCAGTAGTGAGCATTCCCCCTTCACCGGTAGTAATTGATTTACGGGGATGGAACGAAAAACACCCGATATCTCCCAAACTGCCAGCTGGCTTCCCTCTTAAAGATGCACCGGCGGCGCATGCACCGTCTTCGATAATTTTAAGTGTGGGATAATTTTGTTGTATGAAATCTACATCAGCACATAAACCAAAAAGATGAACAGGAATAATAGCTTTAGTTTTTGCTGTGATTTTATTTTTTATCTGTGTAACATCAATATTAAAAGTTACCGGATCAATATCAATAAAAACAGGTGTGGCATTACAGTACATTACAGCATTTGCGGTGGCCACCCATGTGAATGCAGGAACAATAACTTCATCGCCTTTTTTAACTCCACATGCTAACAAAGCAAGATGAAGTGCGGTAGTGCAATTTGAAACGGCCAGGGCATGTTTTACATTATGACGTTCGGCAAAAAGTTTCTCAAACTCTTTAACCTTTGGCCCTTGTGTTATCCACCCGCTTTCGATAGGTGCTTTTAGTGCCTCCCATTCCTCATTTCCCATACTCGGTATTGAAATAGGGATATATCTTTTTTCCATTAATTTTCTTTTTTCCTGTCACGCCATTCAATCAATTTCAGCAATCCTTCTTCCAGGGTGTATTTATATTGAAAGCCCAGCTCTTCTTTTGCTTTTACAGCGGAGCCAATTCGATTTTGAACAAGTGCTCTTGCATCATCAGCGCTGTATGGCTTGTAAACAACTTTTAGATCAGATTTTTTTAACCTTAAAATAGTATCACAAAGTTCTTTTATAGAAGTTTGTACCTGTGTACCTGCGTTATAAAAACCAAAAGGCACATCACTTTTTAAAGCAGCCACGTTGCATCTTGCCGCATCTTCTACATAAATAAAATCGTATGCCTGGCTTCCATCGCCATTAATCACGGGTGTTTCATTTGCATCTATCTTGTTCAGCATTATTGGGACTACACCTGTGTATGCAGCTGTTTGATCCTGTCCCGGCCCATAAACATTCATATAGCGTAAGCCAATTATATTTAAACCATAGCGGTCATTAAAAGCTGTAGCCATTGCTTCCCCTGCAATTTTAGTGGCGCCATAAAAATTTTTATTTTTAAAAGGATGATCTTCGGTCATAGGTATTTCCACTGCATCTCCATACACAGAAGCGGAAGAAGACCATATAAGTTTTTTGATTTTATTATTTACACAGGCTTCCAGCACGTTAAAAGTGCCTGCTATATTTACGTCAAAGGCTGTACGGGGGAAATCCTTACAATGCAGCAGCCACATTGCAGCCAGACAAAAAACATAATCTATATTTTTCATGGCAATATCTAAAACATCAGTCTCTCTTATATCTCCGCCGAGTGAAAAAATTTTACATCTTTCATCCAATAATACATCTGCAATATTTTCCATTTTACCCCGTGTAAAATTATCGTAGATGATTACTTCCGATACATTTTCCTTAAGTAATTCTTTTACAACAAAACTGCCTATAAATCCTGCACCCCCAATTACCAGGCATCTTGAATTATTAATATTCATTAATCAGTTTTTATATTGGCATTATATATTCTTTCAATTATATCTACCACTTTTAAGCCTTCAAAACCATTTGTGGTAATAGCAGCTCTTTGTTTTAAAACGTCTATTATATTTTTAATTACATAGTGATGATTAGCTGCGCTGCCCTTGTAGGTACCATAATCATTTCCGGGATTTGTAGGGTGCAGATCTGGCATTGTATAGTTTTTTACATGACAATATTCAACAGTATCCATATACTGTCCGCCAATTTTTACACTGCCATTTTCTGCGATAATAGTCATGCTGCTTTCAAAATTTTTATCCCATACCGAAGTGGAGTAATTGATACAGCCAATTCCCCCATTTATAAAATCAAAATTTACCAAACCACTATCTTCAAATTCGGTTAAATGATGATGATTAAAGTTGCATAGTTTGCTTTTGATGTTTTGCACATCTCCAAAAACCCAATACATTATATCAATAAAATGAGAGAACTGGGTAAATAATGTTCCTCCATCTAATTGTTTATTTCCGTGCCAGCTTCCGGGCTGGTAATATCTTTCATCCCGGTTCCAGTAACAGTTTATCTGGACCATAAAAATTTTTCCAAGTATATTTTCAGTTATGATTTTTTTTAACCAAGCAGAAGGTGGAGAGTATCGGTTTTGCATCACTGTAAAAATATGTTTATCCACATCACGGGCCTTATTTATAAGCGACTCTGCATCCTGCTTTTTTAACGCCAATGGTTTCTCTATTACCACATGTAAATTTTTATCTAAACATTGCATTGCCTGTGCTGCATGTAATCCATTTGGAGTAGCGATATTAATTACGTCAACTTCGATGTTACTCTTTAAAAAATCATTTAAAGAAGTAAAGAAAGGAAGGCTAAAATTATTTAATCCAAGCTGTTCTTTTGGTTTAATATCGATTAATGCTGATAATTCAGCCTCCTCACTTTTGCAAATCATTTCAACATGTCTTTTGCCAATATGACCTGCGCCTATCACTGCAAATTTTATCTTTTTATCCAAATTAAGAATCTATTTAAATACCGGAAAAATAAAATAGTAGGGACAAATTTACATTTTAATTCCTCCATTTGCAATTGAGAAGTAACCTTTTAGGAAGTAAAAATGAATTCCTGGTACAAGATTGAAAACCTATCTTAGAAGATGAGGTGAAATTATCCTGCAACCATTTTTAAATACTCACCATAACCGCTCTTTTTTAAACTTTCGGCCAGGTAAAGCAACGCTTCTTTATTTATATATTTCATCCTGTAAGCAATCTCTTCAGGACAGCCTATTTTAAAACCCTGTCGTTTTTCTATCACTCTTACATATTCAGATGCATCGTGCAGGGAATCAAAAGTTCCTGTATCAAGCCATGCCACCCCCCTGTCTAAAACGCCAACTTTTAATTTTTTATTTTCAAGATAAATCCTGTTTACATCTGTTATTTCATATTCACCCCGGGGGCTGGGTGCAATATTTTTTGCAATTTCTACAACCTCATTATTATAGAAATACAGGCCCGGAACTGCATAATGAGATTTTGGGTTTGCCGGTTTTTCTTCAATACTGATTGCATTGAAATCTTTGTCAAATTCAACAACGCCATATCGTTCAGGATCGCTTACCTGGTAAGCGAATATCACAGCACCTTCAGGATTGGCAGACTTTTGTAATAATCCTGTTAATCCGCTGCCATAAAAAATATTGTCTCCCAAAATCAATGCTATCGAATCTTTGCCAATAAAACTTTCGCCAATTACAAATGCCTGCGCCAAACCATTAGGCACTTCCTGGACAGCATATTGTAAAATGCAGCCCCATTGTGAGCCATCGCCTAAAAGCTTTTTAAATTGAGATTGATCTTCAGGTGTGGTTATTATTAAGATCTCTTTTATGCCTGCAAGCATTAATGTACTTAGTGGGTAATAGATCATGGGCTTATCATAAATAGGCATTAATTGCTTACTGATACCCATTGTGATAGGATACAATCTTGTGCCCGATCCTCCTGCTAAAATTATCCCTTTCATTATCGTTTATCGTATTGCGTTTCGTAATAGTTTTGATAATTGCCGGTGGTTACATGCTGCAGCCATTCTTTATTGTTAAGGTACCAGTCAATGGTTTTGGATAAGCCTTCTTCAAATTGTAATGAGGGTTTCCATCCTAACTCTTCTTTTAATTTTGTTGCATCGATAGCATACCGCATATCATGGCCTGCCCTGTCTTTTACGAATGTTATCAGCTTTTCCGATTCTCCTTTTTCTCTTCCCAGCTTTTCATCCATCTGCTTGCAAAGCTCTTTAATAATATCAATATTCTTCCATTCGTTGTGTCCGCCGATGTTATATGTTTCCCCGGCCTTCCCCTTATGAAAAATTACATCAATTGCTTTTACATGATCTTCTACAAAAAGCCAGTCTCTCACATTCTCTCCTTTGCCATAAATGGGTAAGGGTTTTTGGTTTAAAATATTATTGATGCAAAGGGGAATTAATTTTTCAGGAAAATGATACGGCCCATAATTGTTAGAGCAATTGGAAATAATAACTGGCAATTTATAAGTATGATAAAAAGCTCTTACAAAATGATCAGAAGACGCCTTGGAAGCTGAATAGGGGCTGCGTGGGTCATACGAAGTTTCTTCAGTAAAAAATCCTTCTTCACCTAATGAGCCATACACTTCATCAGTAGAAATATGATAAAATAATTTGCCCTGCAACTCATCTTCCCAAAAGTCTTTTGCAGTTTGCAGCAAAGTAACTGTTCCCAGAACATTTGTTTTTACAAAAGCTAAGGGATCGGAGATCGAACGGTCAACATGGCTTTCTGCGGCACAATGTAATACACCGGTAAACTTATATTCTTCAAAAAGCTTTTTTACAAACTCAATATCTGTTATATCACCTTTTACAAATTTGTAATTGGGTTTGTTTTCAACGTCTTTTAAATTTTCAAGATTGCCGGCATAGGTTAGCTTATCAAGATTTACAATTTTATAATCGGGGTATTTAGTTACAAATAATCTTGTAAGATGGGAACCTATAAATCCTGCTCCTCCTGTTATTAAAATCGTATGATTCATTTCACTATTATATTTTATTTACCCTGTTATCTTTTAAAATATACTTTTCCCCGCTTTCTCTGCAAACAGCTTTTCCTTCTTCATCAAATTTTAATTTTATTCCGTATTCACTTACCCAGCCGGTTTGCCTTGCGGGGTTACCGATAACCAATGCATACGGAGGTACTTCTTTGGTAACTACAGCACCTGCGCCAATAAAGGCATACTCACCAATATTATTGCCGCAAACAATAGTTGCATTTGCACCGATAGAAGCTCCCTTCTTAACCAGGGTTCTTTTATATTCATGCTTTCTAACTATAGCGCTGCGTGGGTTTATAACATTTGTAAAAACCATGGAAGGTCCAAGAAAAACATCGTCCTCACATATCACTCCCTCATAAAGTGAAACATTGTTCTGAACCTTTACGTTTTTACCAAGCTTTACTCCTGAAGAAACCACTACATTTTGCCCTATGTTGCAATTATCACCGATGGTACTGTCAGGCATAATATGGCTGAAATGCCAGATCTTAACCCCCGATCCGATTTCACTTCCCTCATCTATAACTGCAGTGGGGTGTGCAAAATAATTTTCACTCATATATCACTTTCTAAATCTGCAATAATAAGAAATATCGGGGGAGGAAGTTAGAGAATAGCCATCAATATCCTATTAATCCATATAATCCTGAAAAATGGTGGTTCAGACAAATTACCTTTGCGCCCATGCATTATGCTTCAGTTGAGAATATCAGTAAATCCTTTGGGATAAGAACGCTTTTTAAAAACATTAGCTTTTATGTGGAAGAAGGCGATAAAATTGCTTTTGTAGCCAGAAACGGTACAGGAAAATCTACCTTATTAAAAATTATTGCCGGCTTAGATACACCTGATGATGGTACTGTTTGGGTTCATAAAGATGTAAAGGTTATCATGCTTCAGCAGGATACGGCTTTTGATAATGCAAAATCCATCTGGGATAATGTTTTGCGGATGGATAATCCCATTGTAAAAGTGGTTAAGGAATATGAAATATACCTGGAAGATGGAGGACATGATGAAGATAAACTGCATAAACTGATTGACCAGCTTAGTGAACTGAATGCATGGAATTTTGAAAGTGATCTTAAACAGATATTAGGAAAGCTTAATCTCCATCATTTGAATGAGCCTGTAAAAAATTTAAGTGGAGGCCAAAGAAAAAGGGTTGCACTTGCCCAGGCACTCATAGAATCTCAATTACATGAGGGAAGATGTTTGCTTATATTGGATGAACCAACAAACCATCTTGATGTTGAGATGATAGAGTGGCTGGAGAATTTTCTTTCTTCTCAAAAAAGCACTTTGCTGCTGGTAACGCATGACCGTTATTTTTTAGATACCGTTTGCAATGAGATTATCGAAATGGATGATGAAAAACTTTATGTATACAAAGGAGACTATGATTATTTTCTTGAGCAAAAATCGTTGCGACAGGAAGTACAGTTAAGTGAATTGCAAAAAGATAAAAATATTTTTAGAAAAGAACTGGAGTGGATGCGCAAACAGCCAAAGGCACGTACCACAAAATCAAAAAGCAGGCAGGATGCATTTGTTGATATACAGGATCGGGTAAACCAGCAAAAAGACGTTACAGAAGTTTCTCTGCAGGTAAAGATGACAAGGCTTGGCGGCAAAGTGCTTGAGATGAAGAAAATTTATAAAAGCTATGGGGACAAACCTATAATAAAAGGCTTTGATTACACTTTTAAAAGAGGAGAACGTATTGGCATTGTAGGTAAGAACGGAATTGGTAAATCTACTTTTTTAAAGATTGCTTTGGGAACTGAACCGCCGGATAGCGGAAAGATAAATCATGGCGATACCGTAGTGTTTGGCAATTTTGCACAGGAAGGATTGCAATACAAAGAAGATAAAAGAGCCATTGAATATGTAAAAGATTTTGCCGAATTCTTTCCCCTGGCCGATGGCAGCAAGATCAGCGCTTCACAGTTCATGGAAAAGTTTGGCTTTAATGCACAGCAACAATTTACTCCTTTAAGTAAATTAAGTGGCGGAGAAAAGAGAAGATTGCATCTTTTGAGCGTATTGTTTCTAAATCCAAATTTTTTAATTCTTGATGAACCTACCAATGATCTCGATCTGCAGACATTAAGAACGCTGGAAGAATTTTTAAAAGATTTTCCAGGTTGCATTTTAATTGTAAGCCATGATCGTTATTTTATGGATAGAGTGGTAGATCATCTTTTTGCATTTGAAGGCGAAGGTGTGATAAAAGATTTTCCCGGCAATTATTCGGAGTATAGAGAGTGGAAAGAAAAAGAGGTGCAGGCCGAAAGCAATAAGCCACAGGCCTCAAAGCCGAAAGAGATCATTCAGCAGGTTACTGCAAAAGACGAAAAGAAATCATTTTCTTTTAAAGAGAAACATGAGTTTGAAAAGTTAGAACAGGAAATGCCTTCGCTGCAAAAAGAAAAAGTCAGTCTTGAAGAAAAAATGAATGCCGGCGATCTTTCTTATAATGAATTACAAAAAGCATCCGAAAGAATTAACGAGATAATTAAACTTCTTGATGAAAAAGAAATGCGGTGGCTTGAACTGAGTGAGAGAATTTGAGTAACTTTCTTTTCTCAAACTGCTTTATGAAAGAAAGATTTTATTCACTCGATGTTTTTCGTGGAGCTACCGTAGCATTAATGATACTGGTAAATAATCCGGGTTCATGGAGTCATATTTATTCTCCACTTGAACATGCACCATGGCATGGGGCCACACCAACTGATCTTGTTTTTCCTTTCTTTTTATTTGCTGTGGGTAATGCATTGGCTTTTGTAATGCCGAGGTTAGAGGCTGCAGGTGAAGGTGTTTTCTGGAGAAAAATTATCAAAAGAACCTTTCTTATTTTCTTTATTGGTTTGATGCTTAACTGGTTTCCATTTATAAAGTGGGACCATGATCATATTGTATTTAAACCGTGGCAGTATATTGATGCTAATGGAAATGCACAGGGAGTAAGGATCCTGGGCGTATTACAAAGAATTGCTTTGTCGTATTTTTTTGCTTCTGTGATCATTCATTTTTTTAAGATAAGGGGAGCCTTTGTTGCTGCTGCTGTGATATTACTTGGTTATTGGTTCTTATGCGTCGCTGGTAATCCTTCTGATCCTTTTAGCTTGCAGGGTTGGTTTGGAACAGCTGTAGATAAAAAAATATTGGGAGATGCTCATATGTATAAGGGTGAAGGCGTTGTTTTTGATCCCGAAGGTTTAATGAGTTTATTTGGCGCCATTGTGCAGGTGATATTTGGATATTTTGTTGGCGCATATATTATTGCCAAAGGCAAAACGTATGAAATGGTAAGCGGGCTATTTGTTGCCGGTTGTGTATTGGTATTTGCCGGCTTTTGCTGGGATATGGTTTTCCCCATCAACAAAAAAATATGGACAAGCTCTTACACCATTTATACAACAGGCTTAGCATTACTTACGTTATCGGTTCTTATCTATATAATTGAATTTAAGAACTGGCGTGGCTGGTGGAGCAGGTTCTTTGATGTATTTGGTAAAAATCCTTTGTTCATTTTTGTTTTGAGCGGTATGTTACCAAGGTTGCTGGCACTTATCAGGATACCGAATGGTACAAGCCCCGAAGGCAAACCTGTATACACATCACCTTTACCATGGTTCTATGATCATATCTGCAAACCTGTCTCTTCCAATCTTAATAACGGCTCCTTATTGTATGCCATCTGTATGATACTTTTTATGTGGCTGATCGTTTGGTGGATGGATAAGAAGAAAATATATGTGAAGGTGTAATTCAGATATTTATTGCGTGAGTCCCGTCTTCAATTTCCACTTCAATTACTTCGGCCTCTATATTAAATTTTTGTTTATAGGCTGCAGTTGCACCTGCTAAAAAACCCTGTACGCTTTCTTTCTTCACAATGTTGATGGTGCAGCCTCCAAAGCCGCCACCCATCATTCTTGCACCGATCACATCTTTATTTTCTTTAGCTTTTTCCACAAGAAAATCCAATTCTTTGCAACTTACTTCATACAATTTGCTTAGGCCCTCATGTGTTTCAAACATCAGTTTCCCAAACTCAATTAAATTATTTTGTTGAAGGAGTTTCGCTGCTTCCTGTGTTCTGATAATTTCTTCAACAACATATTTACAGCGGTCATAAACTTTTTCTCCCATCTTATTTTTAGAAGTGATCAGTTCATCCGGGCTTTTTATATCTCTGAAAGAATTAATTCCCAGTTCTTTTTTTAATATCTCCAGCCCTTCTTCACATTGCTTTCTTCTTACATTATATTCCGATGAAGCAAGTGAATGGTGCACTTTTGTATTGATCAAAGCAATTTCATAACCTTCCAACTTCAAAGGAAAATACTGGTGTTCTATACTTCTGCAATCCAGTAAAATAACATTGGCTTTTTTGCCAAACATATTGGCATACTGATCCATTATACCTGTCTTCACCCCGGGAAAATTATGTTCTGCACGCTGGCACAATAAAGCGAGTTCTTTGCGGCTAAAGCCAAATTTAAAAATCTCATTTATGCCAAAGGCAAGCCCACCCTCTACTGCAGCAGATGAAGAAATGCCTGCACCATTTGCGATATTTCCTCCAAATACACAATCAAATCCTTTTATTTCCAGCCCTTTTATCAAAAACTCATTTACCACGCTAAGCACATAATTTTTCCAGCCTGTCATTTTTTTTACATCCCGTATGTTGACCGTTAGCTTTTCATCAAAATCAACTGCATGAAAATTTATTTCATTAGTATTGTTTAAAGCGATTGCATAATAGATGCCTTTGTCAATAGCAGCCGGCATTACAAAGCCATCATTATAATCTACATGTTCGCCAATAAAATTTATTCTTCCCGGCGAATAATATAAATGCGGTGCTGAAGAATAATTAGCTTTAAAAATATCACTGACCTTTGAAGCAATTGTATTCATGTATCTAAATTAATAAAGAGATCTTGTAAGAACATTCAAAAGTTGTCGATTCGCCGGGGGATAATGTTTTTAATCCCATCCCATTATTAAAAGCATCCGGTGCCCCACTTATATTTTCAATAGCAATACTGTTCCTGTGTGGCGGTGTATAGAATTGCAGGTAGGGATAAGATTCATCCGCATGAATTTCTATCCCGATTTTTTTTCCGGGATCCTGTAACAAACATATTGGCTGGCCTTCGGAAAAATTTAAGGTAAAGCAATTATCCAAAGAAGTATTGCCCAGTTCTTTTAATGTATCAAATTCTTTATAGGGAATTAATTTACCTGTAGGTATAAGTTCTTCATTAAATTCTACCATTTCAAATGATCTGAATTGTAATTTAAGATCATCGATCTTTGCGTCAAGCTTAAAGTAAGGATGCCATCCATCCTGTACCGGTATTGAGCCTGGGTCTTTATTAACAACCTGTGTAAATACATTTAACCTGTTATGTTTTTCCAGTTCATACGTTACAATACAATCATAATTAAAAGGATAGCCGGGGTCAGTTGCCCTGTATTCGTGTATCATAGAAACTGCAGCACTGTTTTCATTTGACTGATGACCAAAAGCTTTAAAAGGCTGGTCGTACAACATTCCATGTAATGCATTATTCCTGTCATAATATTTTTCGATAGTAAATTCTTTTCCTTCAAAACGGTATTTGCCTTTATTTATCCTGCAAACAAACGGAGAGAGCTTGGTACCCAAAAAACCTTTGGAGGTTACATTCTTTTTAAAATCTTCTGCATTCTCATAGCTTTCAATAACATTCAGTTCTCCATCATGCATAATTGTAAAAGCGTGAAGTATAGCCGAGCAGGATGGAATAATTTCTGCAAACGTCCCGTTGCTTTCGTCTTTTAAAATGATCTTATCAAAACCGTTTTCTGTTTTTGTATCTATGGAGAACATCTTTAGTTGGTTTCTAAAATTTTCATAACTACTTTTTCTTCTGGCGTAAGATCCGCTTTATTATCATCCTTCAATATATCATCCAGGTCTGCTGTATATTTTTCAAGGTCATTACTTTCATATAAAGATAAAATAAGCGGGTGAACATAATATTTTTTACAAACTGTCCTTGTATTTCCCAGGTGATCTGAAACAATGTCCAGCGCTTCAACAATTCTTTTTTTGGTTTCAGTAGCTGTATCACAACAGCCAATAGACTTCAATGCAAGCAAGGCCTGCACAGTACCAGCCCATGTTCTGAAATCCTTTGCAGTAAAGTCGCTTCCCCCACTTATCTTTTTAATATATTCATTCACCATTCCTGAATCAATTGAATGTCTTTCTCCATTCTCATCAAAATACTGGAACAGTTCTTTGCCCGGTATATCCCGGCATTGTTTTACAATTTTGGAAAGCTTATTGTTTTTAATGCTGATGTCGTGCAGAACTCCTTTTTTTCCTTTAAAAGAAAATTTAAGTTTATTTCCCTCAATTTTTACATGCTTGTCTTTTAGCGTTGTAAGGCCATAAGAACCATATAGCTTTTCATAAAAGTTATTTCCTACCCGTATGTTGGTTCGTTCCATTAAGCTAACTACGGCGGCCAATACTTTTTCCTGGCCAAGCGTGGGTAAGGAAAGATCTTTTTCTAATTGTAAACGGATAGTTGGCAAAACTTTCCCAAACTCATGAAGGCGGTAAAATTTTGTTTGGTTCCTGAACTTATTCCAGTCAGCATGATATTTATATTGCTTTCTTCCTTTTGCATCCAGCCCGGTTGCCTGCAGGTGGCCATTTTCTTTTGAACATATCCAAACGTTTGTCCATGCAGGGGGGAGCACCAAATGCTTTATACGTAACAGTTCTTCATCATCTTCAATCTCTTTGTCTTTAAAAAAGTATTGAAATTTTTCTCCGTTCTTAACCCGTGTAATTCCGGGTTCAGTATCACTTATATAAACAAGATTGATTGCCTTTGCAGTTTTTTCGGGATCGCTGCCAATACTTTTTATTTTTTTAGTGGTGATCTTTATCTCTTCGCCGGTTTCAGTTACCATTATAATTTTTAATTAACCGTTTACAATTTCTCCGCCATTGGGATGTAATACCTGTCCTGTAATATAAGTTGAATCATCGCATGCAAGAAATAAAAAGGAGGGAGCAACTTCAACAGGTTCGCCAGCACGTTTCATTGGCGCATCACTGCCATGTTTGGCAACTTTATCAGGAGCCATAGTGGAAACGATCAGCGGTGTCCAGATAGGACCGGGTGCAACAGCGTTTACCCTTATTCCCTTTTCAATTAAATTTTGTGCAAGGCTCCGGGTAAAACCTACTATTGCCGACTTTGTTGACGCATAATCTATAAGATTACTACTGCCCCTGTATGCTGTTACAGAAGTTGTATTAATAATTGCACTGCCTTTGGGCATATTGGGTATTGCAGCTTTTGTTATCCAGAAGAATGAAAAAATATTTGTTTCAAAAGTTTTCAGCAATTGTTTGGTCGAAATTTCTTCCAGGCTTTTGCTCTCCCAATGTACAGCTGCGTTGTTTACTAAAATATCAATTCTTCCAAATTGTTTTACGGCTTTTGCAATAGCCTTTATACAAAAACTTTCTTTGCTTATATCGCCGGCAATCAGGAAACATTTTCTTCCATATTTTTCAATACTGTTTTTTGTTTCTTCTGCATCTTTATCTTCATTAAGGTAAACAATTGCAATATCAGCTCCCTCTTTTGCAAATAATACCGCTACGGCTTTGCCAATACCGCTATCGCCTCCCGTAATAAAAGCAATTTTATTGACCAGCTTACCGCAGCCCTTTACTACCGGGTTATCGAATACCGGCCTTGGGATCATCCTGTTTTCCTCCCCCGGCTTTTCCTGCTTTTGAGGTGGCCTTAAGGGTTTTTTTGGATTGCTCTTTTGCATGTTTTATTATTTAGGTAGAGGAAATAATTCTACATAGAGCTCAGGGAATTCCAATGGTTTCAGAACCTTCTGTTTTTTCATTTCCATCCTTTAATTCATCTGTACCCTCATCTTTCGTGTTATCCTGAACATCTGCATCAGCATTTTTTAAAATTTCCTCATCATCGTTCGGATTATTTTCTTTCACATTTTTCTTCTCTATAATTTTCTTCTCTGTCATAAATATTTAATAACTGAATGAAAGAAAATTATATGCCAAGAAAGACAGGTTGTAATTAAGTGGCATAATAGATGTTAAGATGTGAATGGCGTTGCAGCATTTGAAGTTAATTTTTAGCTTTACAAAAAATCTATATCGTATGACTATTTTTTCCAAAATTATCCGGGGGGAAATTCCCAGTTATAAAATTGCCGAGAATGAAAAATTCTTTGCATTCTTAGATGTGTATCCCCTGGTGGAAGGGCATACATTGGTAGTACCCAAAATTGAGGTAGATAAATTTTTTGATATCCCTGATGAATATCTCAGTGAAATGCTCCTGTTTGCCAAACCTATTGCAAAGGCAATTGAAAATGCATTTAATTGTGATCGCTGCGGGATGAGTGTTATAGGCCTGGAGGTGCCGCATGCGCACATGCATCTTGTGCCTATCAATTATGCAGATGATCTGAATTTTACCCGTCCCAAACTTAAAGTTTCACTGGAGGAATTAAAAGCAGCTGAACAAAAAATATTGGAGTATTTATAATATCATAAGAGCGGAGAAAGAGAAGCAGAGATTTCCAGATGATCTCAGCGAAAACTCCATTAACTCTGTTCTCAGCGGTATAAGTTTTAATTATTTTACTCTTCCGGGATTTTTTACAAGAAAATCTTTCCATCCGTTTATTTTTTTTGATGCCCCTTGTAATAAAACATTATCCTGGAAGTGATGACATACGGCCACAGCCAATGCATCAGTAGCATCTAAATATTTCGGATCATCATTAAAATTTAAAATGCGCTGCAGCATTTTCATTACCTGTAGTTTATCCGCATTACCATTGCCTGTAATGGATTGTTTTATTTTTCTTGGAGAATATTCAGTAACGGGCAGGCCTGATTGCATGGCTGCAGCAATAGCTACGCCCTGTGCCCTGCCTAACTTTAGCATACTCTGAACATTCTTACCAAAGAACGGGGCCTCAATTGCCAGTTCATCAGGGGTATGAATTTTTACCAGGTCACAAACTTTATAATGTATCAGCCGCAGCCTTTCGTATGCATCTTTTTTTGCAGAAAGTTTTAATACATCCATTTCCATCAATACAATATTATTACCGGTAACTTTTATTATACCGAACCCCATCAGTAATGTTCCGGGATCAATACCTAAAATGATTTTTGATGGTTTATGCAAAGCGAAGATTATTTTTGAACACATGTTCAGGATGAACAAAAATATCAAAATATTCCTCAACTATGTACTTGGTCCGCTGCTTGGTGTATGGTTATTTTATTCTTTGTATAAGCAGGTAAAAGTACAGCCACATCTTTATGAGTCATTAATATTAATTAAGCAGGCTCCTTTTGGTGAGCAGGCCTGGAAGTTTTGGTTAGTGATAATACTTGCCTTTGCTAACTGGGGGCTCGAAGCAAAAAAGTGGCAGGTACTTATGAGAAATCTTCAGCCATTGAATTATTTTACTGCACTTAAAGGCGTATTATCGGGAGTAACCTTTTCCTTAAACACGCCTAACCGCATAGGCGAATATGGCGGAAGAGTTCTTTATGTACAAGAGGGAAACAGGCTCAAATCAGTTTCATTATCAATTGCAGGAAGTATTTGCCAGCTTACCATTACTGTATTAATGGGCTGCGGAGGATTAATTTTTCTTTTGCATACTGAACATGCAAATGGAAATACTATTATGGGCCTTTCATATTTTTGGCTAAAGGTTTTATTATGCTTATCTGTTTTTGCTACGCTCATTCTTTTATTATTTCTTTTTCGCCTGTCATGGATAATAAGATTGTTTGAGAAAATTCCGGCCATTTCAAAATATGTTCAATACGTGAGCGTTCTTGATGAGTTTACTCCCAAATTATTGTTAAGGTTACTTCTTCTGTCGCTACTTCGCTACCTGGTTTTCGTCATACAGTACATATTGCTGCTGCAGGTGCTGCAGGTGGAGGTTAGCTGGGAGCAGGGGTTTTGGCTGATAGCGATTTTATATTTAGTAATGGCAATTGTTCCATCATTTGCAATTGCAGATCTTGGTATAAGAGGGAAATTCAGTACAGAACTTTTAAGTTTGTACAGTACAAATATTGTTGGTATTCTGGGAACGACTTTTGGTATATGGTTTATCAATCTTTTTATACCTGCATTGGCGGGAAGTTATTTTATTATTAGAAAAAAAATTTTTAAAGAAAGAACCTAGAAATATCAAATGAGATATTTAATAAAAAGTATAGCAACTCTATTAATTATTCTTACCGCTTTTTCTTTAAAGGCCGGCGATGATTTTTGCGGAATAAAAAATACAGCATTTGTACAGGGAGAAATAGTTACAATGAAAGTGTACTACACAACTTTAGGCATGTACATAGCTGCGGGAGAAGCATCGTTTTCAGTAAGTTTAGAAAAATTTAATGGCCGTCCTTCCTATCATTGTGTAGGAATAGGAAAATCATATTCTTTCTTTGATAATTTCTTTAAGGTTAGGGACCGGTATGAAACGTATATTGATACCACTACTATGTTACCGCTTAAGTTTATCCGTGATGTTAATGAGGGCGGGTATAAAAAATATAATAATGTAACCTTTAATCACTCTGCAGGCACAGCTGTAAGTACAAACGGTGTATATAAAATTTCAAACTGTATACAGGATGTGGTGAGTGCAATGTATTATGCAAGAAATATAAACTTTGATAAGTATAAGGTTAATGATAAAATTCCGTTTGATATGTTTTTGGATGATGAAATAAACCACTTATACCTGAGATATGTGGGAAAAGAAAATATTAAAACCCGGTATGGAAAATTCCGTTCAATAAAAATTAAGCCGCTGCTGGTTAAAGGAACTATGTTTGAAGGAGGTGAGAAGATGAATGTATGGGTTAGTGATGATGCTAATCATTTGGTGTTAAGAGTTGAATCACCGATTTCTGTAGGCAGCGTTAAGGTTGATATGATGGGATATAAAAATTTAAAATACCCGCTAACTTCTCTTATAGATGTCAGGTAATTAAATATCCGAAAGAGCAAAAGTATCCCTGCTTCTTATTCCCTTTTCAGTTAATTGAAGAGTACAGCATTCAATCTCAGGGTCATGCTCAAAAAATAAAATATAATTCTCCTGTTGTGCTTCTGTTAGAAATAATTTTTTTTCCTCTAAAGTTTGTAATGGTTTTGTATCGTAAGCCATAACATACGGGATGGGAATGTGTGCAACTGAAGGCAACAGGTCTGCCATGAAGACAATTGTTTTTTCCTTATAGTTTATTTGCGGCAGCATCATAGCTTGTGTATGACCGTTCATAAACCGCACTTTTATATTTTCTGTGAAAGCCACACCATCGCTTACGTCAATGAATTTTAATTGCCCGCTTTGTTCAATAGGTAAAATGTTTTCTTTTAAAAAACTAGCCTTCTCCCTGTCATTTGGATTAACAGCCCATTGCCAGTGATTTTCATTGCTCCAGTACGCTGCATTTTTAAATGCAGGAACCAGATTTTCTCCATCTCTTTCAATAGAGCCTCCGCAATGGTCAAAATGCAGGTGGGTTAAAAAAACATCTGTAATATCATCTTTACTAAAGCCATTTATTCCCAGCGATTTTTCCAGCGTATCATCTCCATGCAAAAAGTAGTGACCAAAAAATTTTTCATCCTGCTTATTTCCCATACCATTATCAACCAGTATCAGTTTATCTCCGTCTTCAATTAATAAACAGCGCATAGCCCAGCTGCACATGTTATTATCATCCGGTGGATTTAATTTTTGCCACATGCTTTTAGGAACTACTCCAAACATGGCCCCGCCATCCAGTTTAAAGTATCCTGTGTTTATTGAGTAAAGTTTCATGCCTGGTTTCTGTTGATTGCTTTTTGTTTATTCAAAGCAAAAAGTAATCCTATTAAACCAATGGTAAAAAATATCATTAAAGAAAGAACCGAATTACGCATGCTTTGCGTAAGCTCTTCAATATATCCAAATGCACTTAAGCCGATAACGATCGCCACCTTTTCGGTTACATCATAAAAACTAAAAAATGAGGCGGTATCATTTGTTACCGGCATTAGCTTGGAATAAGTGGAGCGGCTTAGTGATTGAATGCCTCCCATAACAAGACCGACAGCTACTGCCAATGCATAAAAGTGATATTGATTTTGCATTTTGTATCCGGCTATGCATATGCCTATCCAGAAGATAACCACACCAATTAAAACCTGCAGGTTACCATACCTGTTGGAAAGCTTTGACATTAAATATGCCCCTGCAATAGCAACAAGCTGGATGATAACAACAGTAAGTATTAAATTGGTTGAGGGCAGGTTTAAAACTTTACTTCCGAAGTTGGTTGCTGCAAGCATAACTGTTTGCACACCCATATTGTAAAAGAAAAAAGCAAATAAAAATCTTTTGAGAACAGGTAATTTTAAAAGCTGCTGTAAAACTTTTTTCAACTCGATAAATCCTCCTGTAATAAAATTTTTTCTATCAGGATTTACAACTGCCGGTGTACCTTTTGGTAAACGGTTAAACGTAATTTGCGCAAAACCGACCCACCAAATTCCAACAAGCAGGAAGGTAACTCTTACAGCATCCCCGGCATTATGAAGAAAAGGAATCTTATTCCAGAACATCACCAATACAAAACCCACCATTTGCATTAGAACGCTTCCAATGTATCCATAAGAAAACCCTTTTGCACTTACTTTATCCCTGTCTTCCTCAGAAGCTATTTCAGGGAGATAAGAATTATAAAAAACGAGGCTGCTGTAAAAGCCATACGCTGCCACCATCATACAAATTATTCCTACAGAAAAATATTCGGGCCGGAAAAAATATAATCCACTGCAGGCTACTGCACCCAGCGTGCAAAAAAATTGCATGAATCTTTTTTTATTTCCTTTATAATCTGCTATTGAAGAAAGAATTGGTAAGGTAAAAGCCACGAGCAAATATGTAAACGCCAGTGCATAATTGTATAAAGCCGTATTTACATAAGTTCTTCCCAGAAAATGGACATAGCCATTGAAAGGCGCCTCCTTTGTCATTTCAGTATAATAAACAGGGAAGAACGTAGTAGTAATAACAAGATTATAAACCGAGTTGGCCCAGTCGTACATAGCCCATCCGGTAATAACTTTTTTTGGAGCAGTTTGCATGGTTAATGAATGAAAGATGAAAATACCAAAAAACCATCACTATCAATTATAACCTCTTGAACAGGTATCATGATCTTAGCCAGCCGGAGTAAATCAATACCAGTAATGCTATGCCAACAATTACTCGGTATACTCCCCAAACCCTGAAACCGTGTTTCTTTAAAAATGTAATAAAGAATTTTATAGCCAGCAGGGCAACAATAAATGCAACAGCATTACCTATACTCAATAATTTTATTTGTTCCGAAGTGAAAGAGCCATTCTCTTTAGTGTACTTATATAATTTATACACGGTTGCGGCCAGCATGGTGGGCACAGCTAAAAAAAATGAAAATTCTGCAGCGGCGCTCCTGGTAAGCTTTTGCTGCATACCCCCAATAATAGAAGCAGCACTTCTGCTAACGCCGGGTATCATTGCCAGGCATTGCCATATGCCAATAATAAATGCTTTTACAAAAGATACTTTCTGTTCATTATGAATGCGTGGTTTTGTAAAAACCTTATCAATAAATAATAAAACAATTCCCCCGGCAAGCATTGTTATAGCAACTGTAAGAGAGCTATCCAGCAGGGCATCAATTTTTTTTGAGAATAAAAAACCAATAAGTAACGCCGGTAAAACCGCCACTGCAAGCTTTGCATAAAATTGCCATTGAGAAAAATTAAAAAACTTTTTAGCATACAGAACCACCACAGCTAAAATTGCTCCCAGTTGTATGGCTACGGTAAAAACTTTTGTAAACTCATCATCGGGTATTTGCAATAATTTTTCGGCGATAATCATGTGCCCGGTGGAGGAAATAGGAATAAACTCTGTTATCCCTTCTACAATTGCTATAATAATGGATTCAGTTGTTGTCAATGTAAAGGAGTTAAGCGTGGTACATAAAAAAGGCGATAAATAAATCATCGCCAAAGGAATTTATTTTTTAAAAAATTATTTAGGCTTTTTCATTATGGCAAATATTTCTATGAGTAGTCCTGCGATAATTAAAATGGGAGCAATAGTAATACGGGTTGTACTGTAAACATCTTTATCCAGGAAAACATTGGGGTCGCTGCTTTTGCCGCCGGCCATAAGGAAAAATCCAATCGCCATAACCACCAGGCCTATAAGCATCCATTTATAATTCTCTTTACCAAATAAAGTATTGGTAGCTGTTTCTTTTGTATGAGCTGATGTTGTTGTTTTTTGCTGAGCCATTTTAATAATTATAAGAGTATAAAGATAGTTGATGAATTAATAAAGATCATCCAGTTTCATTTTTAAATATTTTAAAACAGAACGGTAGGTGCTGAACAGGGATATAAGTAAACCTAAAATTATCATCAATAAAAACAATAAAAGCATGTTGCTTGTATCATGTAATATTTTAAAATAAGGAACAAATTTTTCTGCTATAGCTACAAAGCCGATCATAAGCACAATAGCTACTCCCGCGGCAATAAGCCCGTTTATGATGGCTCTTATATTTAAAGGCCTTGCTATAAAATTTCTTGTTGCTCCCACCATTTGCATTGTTTTTATCAGGAACCTGTTACTGTACATTGCCAGCCGTATGGTATTATCAATAGAAATAATCACCAGGATGGAAAGTATAATAGCAATAATAAGTATCCATATGGCAGCGGTTTTTACAAACTTACTTACATAGGTTACTGTATCAGAAGGATATTGAAATTCTGAAATTACATTGTGATAATTGGTTGTAAGATAGCTGCCGAGGTTGGCCAGACTATCCTGTTGCATATAATCAGCTTTTACAAAAAAATCTATGCTTTCCGGCAGCGGGTTATTGTCTAAGAATTTTTTCCAGGTAGTATCATTTTGTGCATTCCATTTTTCTACTGCCTTTTCTCTTGTAACATATTCCACATCTTTTGCATAAGGAAGCGAAGCGATATAATTTTTTACAGTATCAATTTGTTTTTTATTGGCTGTTCTTTCAATCCATGCATGTACCTGTATGCTCTCTTTAAAATATTCGCCTGTTTTGCGAATATTCAGAAATATCCAGCCTACAATGCCGAATAAAAATAATACCAGCGCCACGCCTATTATTGCATATATGTAAGATGGTTTCCCCCGTTTTGCTGATGCTTTACCAAATTGAGCCATTAGTTTTCGTTTGGTTATTTAGATGCCGGCAAAAATAATTGTTTTTACAGACGTTTAGTATTTTTGTGGTTACATTGTATTGCTAATATATTTTAGTTAAACAGTGATTGGTGTCTCGGGAGAATTGAATAACATTTCTTTCACAAAAAATTTTGTAGCCGGCTGTTGTGCTGCTATGTAGCTTCACAGGCATCGTCCCGCATTTTGCAGGATACATTAGCAATTAACTCAGCATAAAGAATTACTACGAATGGAATATGATTTCAGAAATATTGAAAAGAAATGGCAGCAAAAGTGGAAGGACACGGATGCTTATAAAGTAAGTAATGAATCTCCCAGGCCTAAATATTATGTGCTGGATATGTTTCCTTATCCAAGTGGCGCCGGCCTGCATGTAGGCCACCCGCTCGGTTATATTGCCAGCGATATCTATGCAAGATATAAGCGGCTGAAAGGTTTTAATGTATTGCATCCCATGGGCTACGACAGCTTTGGCTTGCCTGCTGAACAGTATGCATTGGAAACCGGGCAACATCCTGCTGTTACAACAGAGAGTAATATAAACACATTTCGCAAGCAACTGGATAATATCGGTTTTTGTTATGACTGGAGCCGTGAAGTGCGAACCAGTGACCCTAAATATTATAAATGGACACAGTGGATATTCCTGCAATTGTTTAATAGTTATTTCTGCCACACAGAAAAAAAGGCATTGCCAATAGCTAAACTGGTAAACAAGTATAAAGCGAAAGGTTCCAAACACTTTACTGCCGAAGAATGGAATGCTTATTCCGAAAAAGAGCAACAGGATATTTTAATGAACCGCCGCCTGGCATATTTAGCTTACGGCGAAGTGAACTGGTGTGAAGCATTGGGAACTGTTTTAGCCAATGATGAAGTAATTAATGGTGTTAGCGAACGTGGTGGTCATCCTGTTGTGAAAAAGAAAATGCATCAATGGTATTTGCGAATAACAGATTACGCCGAAAGATTATTGCAGGGTTTGGAAACTGTAGCGTTCACCGATGCAATGAAAGAAATGCAGAGGAACTGGATTGGGAAGAGTGAAGGAGCAGAAATTGAATTCGCAATTGGCAATAGGCAACAAACAATAACTGTTTATACAACGAGGCCTGATACCATCTTCGGTGTTGACTTCATGGTTCTTGCACCCGAACACGAATTAGTGCAACAAATAACTACTAATGAACAAAAACATGATATTGAAAAATATCTTGAATATGTAAAAAGCAGGAGCGAAAGAGAACGCCTTGCAGAAGTAAAACAAATAACCGGCGCTTTTACCGGCGCTTATGCAATCAATCCCTTTGATGGAAGAGAGAT